>NZ_JBCOCI010000022.1:0-3199 GCF_040929485.1 Phocaeicola sp. RTP21198st1_B8_RTP21198_201120
CATTCTATCGGCATCTGCTATGAGGGCGGACTCTCGGCGGACTGCACACCTGCCGATACGCGTACTCTGATGCAGAAGGGAAGTATGCTGGCACTGCTGCGCGAGCTGCGCCTCCTGTTCCCCAAAGCGTTGATAGTGGGGCATCATGACTTGAATCCCGTGAAGCCGTGTCCTTGTTTTGATGCTGTGAAGGAATACCGCTTTTAAGGGAAGCTTTCTCCAAAGATAGGGTTTCCAATGAGAACTGTTTGTTTTCAAAGAGGCTTCTTCAAAGATACTGTATCCAAGGATGATTTCTCCAAAGATAGCATTCCTTTCCTCCGCTTTGATTTCCTGACTATCCATTCAACTAATCTTTTCATTTAACAATAATAAAAATGAACTATCTGATAAACCAACTCATGACCGTGGACAAAGCCTTCTACCGTCATTATCTGGAAATGCTGCTCACCCTGAACCGCATCCATGCCCTCACCCCCTGGCAGATGTCCATGCTGCTGTGGAGAGCCAAGATTTTCCATATACAGGTGCTCTATCCCGAACTGCTGCGCATCAGCCTGTGCACGGAGCAGGAGAAAGACGAAATACGTTTTATGAAAGGATGGAAACTGAAAGAGCTGGAGAAAATAATGCCCGCATGGCAGCGACGGCAGTGCGAGGAGATAAAACGGGAACGGTGGAGAGGATTTTAGTGGCTAATGATTAATGAGGAATGATCAGTGATCACTGAGGAATGGTCAGTAATCAGTAAAACCTGCCGGCAACATGATCTACTTGTAAACAACTTTTAAAGGGGTATGTCAAAATCAAATGACTACTCCGAAAAGTTACAGATTGTAACTACAAGACCTAAAAAGCGGGTGTCAAAACTCAGTTTTTGAAAACATGAACTTATAATCTGAAATTTGAGCATCCTAAAAGACTAAAGAAAGGGTCGTATCATTACTCCATACAGAGCTTGATACGATCCTTTTACATGTTATAATTACTATCTGTAACTTTTCGGGGCTGTCCTTTTTGTTTTGACATCTCCCTTCTCCTATCCCCAAGTTATTCAGGAACAGCAACATTCAACTTCTTCATTCCCCCTCATTAAACCCCAGGCCCTGCTGTTCGGGCTTCAGCTTCTCTGTCAGGAAATTGGTATGCTCCCACTTCGGTTCGGGCGGATTATGATCCAAGGTCCTCTCCTCGGTAGGGGTGTAGCGTCCGTTGTAAGTGCTGAAGGCGAAAAAAGCATCTCCCGGTCCGCCCAGATGGTCGAAACGTACCTTGGCCACACGCACCAGCACCTGCCCCAGCTCATCGTTACGGTCTATCACCATTCCATAATCCGTCTTGTTGAAAAAAGCCGCCGAGCCGTTGATATCATACAGCGTGGGCACAGGCCAGCGTTTGCTTCCCGGTTCGCGGCGCAACTTGGTGGGATGCGCCACCAGAATGAGCAACACCTTGTGCTTCACGGCAAAATTGGAGAACTCGTCGAAGATGCGGCTGATGTACTGCGTTTCCGTCTCCCAGTCGGGAATCTGATGCTCGAAGCGGTTGAAGGGGTCCACTACCAGCACCTTCACTCCTTTCCGGCTTACCAGTTGGGCGGCAATGCGGAGCACGCTCTCTACCGAGAAGTCCTCTTTCGGCATAATGGAGAAGACACTCTGTGCCAGGTAACGGATGGCCTGTCCAGCTTCCGGCAACGGCATCCCTTTGTGTTCGAAACGCTTGCCCACCACGCGGCGTATCAGCTTGCGGTAGTGATAGGCCAGCGGGGTATTCTCCGGGCTGAAATAGCCCACCTTCCAATCGTGGCGCAGGAGCAGGCGCATGGCAATTTCGTCCACAAACTCGCTTTTTCCGCTACCGGGAACGCCTGTGACCGTGAGCACAAAACCACGCTCGAACTTGATCAGCCGGTCCAGATTCTCCAGTCCCGTATCGGCTCCTTCCGGCATTCCGTTGTAATAAATATCCATCAGCGTATCCCATTCGTCCATGGGGCAGAAGACTCCTTCCAACGGGATTTCCGCCGCCTGCTCCACCTGTTGGCGGAGCCTCGGAAGATCGTACTTCAACAGATACTCGTTGGCATCCTTGCAGCCTTCTCCCCAGGCCACCACCTTGCAGCGGTCCATGCCCAGGCGGCGCACCAGTTCGTCGCGCAACTCCACTCCGCGCTTGTCGGTATCCATGGCCAGGATAATTTCCGTCTTGTCATCGAAGTGCGACTCCACGAAGCGGTCCAGCCACTGAAGGTTCGCGCCTCCGGCTCCGTTGGGTACGGACACCACTTCTTCCAGTCCTGCGGCTATCAGGCTGAGGGCATCTATCTCGCCTTCGGTGATGTAGCACTTTTCCTTTCCTTTTATGGCGTCTATGTTCCAAGGAATCAGCTCGGCTCCTTTCACCATCTTGAAATGCTTTGCGGCATCCCGGAATTTCATGTTTTTCATTACTCCGTCCTCCAGGTAAGGGAAGCAGATGCAGGCTTCTTCCTTGCCGGTCTGCGGCAGGAATTCCAAGCGTTCCTCTATCTTCATCCTTGTCAGGACGTCCATCGGAATACCTCGTCTGCCGACCATGTATTCCATCATTTCTCCATTCATAATTTGTTTGTTTTTATTAATTACCGGGCATACGTAATGTACAGGCGGTTGCAGGGGGATGTGCGGTTTGCGTTGCGCCGTGTTACGTTGCTGCGATGCTGCATCGTGGTGCTGCGACGTGTTATGGTGCTGCGATGCATCCTTCTGCTGTTTCTGCCGTTCCCGGTCTTGTTGTTTCTGTTCTCTTTTCCACATCTCGTCTTCGTTCCACGCTATGGCGAAATCACAATGAAAGCATTTCGCCCATCCCCCTTCACGGGTGATATGCACACTGAACGAAGGATCTTTGGGATTGCTTCGCGTTGCGGAACATTCGGGACAAGGCATACGGAAATGGTCCTTTCTGCGCGGCAGGCTTTTCAGCCACCGCACATAGTCTGCATGTTCTTCGCGCGTCATATCCAGCTCTGTTTCAGGTTATCCCAGGTGGCACGTCCGTTGGGGCGCGGTGGTGCATTGCCGGGAAGAAGAACTCCGCAGTACGAACGTTCGCCGGTCAGCGGATTGTACGTTTCGTAGGGCGAGAGTGATGTCGATTCATTTTGCATCCTGCTCCTTTCTTTCAGCTTTTCTTCCAGAAAAAGACGGGTGGGCCT
>NZ_JBCOCI010000022.1:3209-32748 GCF_040929485.1 Phocaeicola sp. RTP21198st1_B8_RTP21198_201120
GGTGTAGTTGGCGAAATAAGCTTCGGCTTCGGACACGGAAGTGATTCCTCCTGTGTTTCCTTGTGCCACGACATGTTTCTTGAACAGATCACGAATAAAAGAAAGATTGTTCAAAAAGAGTTCCTTCAAACCTGACATCATCCCCACAGCCTCCAGCCAACTCTGGGTAATGAAAGCTTCATTGATGCATTGTTCCCATCGGGGTATCGTTTCGGACAATTCGGAAAATCGGGGAAGTTTATCAACAGCAGCAACAGCAATTATTTCTTTTTCTTTGTTATTGTTGTTTTTCTTCTCTCCTCTATTCTTTTCTTCTCTTATAAAGTTTTGCTTAAAGCTTGCTTGCAATCCCTTTCCATATCGCTCATTATCAACACTTTGAATCACATTTTTGACTGAATTTCCATTTGTATTTTTTGCAGTCGTATTTTTCATACTTTCCGCACTACTTTTCACGTTGCTCTCCGTGCTGTTTTCCTTGTAGATTTCCTTATTATAATCCGAATGGATTGGCTTGCTGTTCTCCATGCAGACAGTCTTGTTACTATCTACATTGCTGCTTTCCATATAAATTCTCTCCTTGCTATCCATGCAAGGTGTATCATTGCTTTTCATGTAGACTTCCCCGTTATTATCCACGCAGGACGCATCACCGTTTTTCCCCTCGTTGATTCTGCCCCTCCCTATTGCAGACGCTGTAGACGCAGTTGCTTTTGCAGATGCTTTCACCGTACTTTTCTTACTGCTTCTCCCTCCCTTACTACCGGCAGCAGCACGTTGCTCGGAAAGTTTGCTCTGATATCCCATCACCTCATCCAGATACAGACATCGGAAATACCCGTCCTCTGTAATGAGAAACAAATCGAAGTCCTTAATAAGATGTTGCAGATTTTCCACGGTAGCTCCCCACTGATCGGCCAGCAAATCCAGTTCGTTAAAATCATGTTTGTATTCCTGCTGTTTTCGCAGAAACAATATCGTTTCAAGATACAACCCCAGCCCCATGCATTTCATGTCCGCATTCAGCTTCATCATTTTGTAATCCGACATCAAACTGCAATTCAGCCGGATAAACTGCTCTGTATAATCCATTTCTTTTGTGTGTTAGTATAAATATAACGCAAAGGAACGCAAAATATAAATAGGGCGTTGCTCACAAAAACAAGCAATTGTTAATAAACATTTCCTATCTTTGTCGAGACATTTTGTAAGTAGCTATGTTTATGCTGTTTACAAATCATTATTTAATAATTTAATTTTTAGTAACATGAAAAAAATTTGAGATCATCAGCACCTGCATCGGTAATGCCGTGCGAAGAAACGATTTAAACCCCAACAACTTGGGCGACAAAGGTGCGATAGGCCGGTCCACCGCCACCAAAATTCGAGACGGAAAGATTGTGACTCCAAATTCTTACTTCAAACTGATGAAATGGCTGGAAAAGGAGAAACCGGAGGTTTACAAAGAAGCCATGGAGCACATCCTGAAAGAACTGGGCAAGCTCAAGATGGAAGAGTAACCTCCCGGCTTCCCGGAAACGGAAATTTTCCCCGGTAAACGTGGAGAAACGAGAAACCGCCATAGAGCGCCTCTGCATGGAGACTGCCTCTATGGCGGTTTTTGCACCCGGAATAGCTGTTTTATTATCTTTGCAACAGTTGGATATAAGAAAGGTAAACCCTCAAATTAGGGCTTACGTAAATCATCTGCATATTCCTCAACCGACATATTTCCGCCCCAATCGCCTTCGTAACAAGCAAAAGGATCTTCTGTTTCAATATTCTGTTCCTTTGTATACGTATTTCTGATGGAATTTGTCAGTTTTGCAATCAAATCCGGTTTTTCATCTACACTCAGTGAAGACAATACACTCATATACACATCTGTTATACTTATATTTCCGACCATAAATCCTCCTTTTTTACAAAAGAACAGAATCTATTCCGAAGATCCTAATCGGATAGTCTTTTTTATCATTTCAGATGGATTTTAAAGTAAATACCACCGGAGAAATATTTCCCGTTGTTCAGTTCGGCAATCAGGTTGATGTGGTCTTTCCAAAGCTGGTAGTGTGCCCCGATGTTTACTGTGCGAGCGTCATATTCGGCCATCAGATCCAGTCCGTTCAAAGCTTTCACCGCCAGGTTGTCTTCCGGCAATAGGTTGAATTTGAAATTCACCCCCGCGGCAGGCCTTCTGTAATGAGGGAACCAGCAGGCACGGTAATCCACGTATGCGGCGTGAACACCCAGCGTCCCTACCCCGGTGAAACTGAAATGTTTGGTTGCCGCCAGATAATATCGTGTAAAATGATTGTTCTGCATACCGTCCTCATCGAACTTGATAGCCCCACCGCCGTATGCTTCATGCGAGGTGGGATCGTCCAGACCAAGGACTATCTGCGGAGTCCAAGACTTCCACCAGCCTTCTTTCCACAACCGCAGGCGAGCATTGAAGGCACGGTCCTGATTAGTGTACTTTCCCCAAGACTGCTCCGGAAAATAAGTGGAGCCATGATTTGCATAATTGATGGTGCAGGTGTATCCCACTTCAAGCCAAGGGAAGATGGTTATGTTCAGATAATAATTGAATGTGTATTTTATCTCATTGGTGGTAAGATACTGCAACGGAACAAGATGCAACACATTCCCTCCCACCATAAATGTCTTGTCTTTTTGCATCTCGGCAGTGGGGGCATGAAGAAGTCCTGTTGTGCCGTATAGTGCCTGTGCCTGACTCTGTAACGAGCTAATCGTAATAAGGCATATTAAAATTAATCGTATTTTTCTACCCATTATTATGAGAATTCCATCTATCTTTGCTTCCATGAAACGTTTGCAAGCAATAGTGTTATTAGTATTGAATGGGATGGTCTGGCTGGTGTCTTTCATTCTGCTCCTACCCATTGTTTCCTTACATAGTTTATGGAAACTATGCAAAAGGATCTTTGTAAAGCCCCAATAATTGTTTTGCAAAATAATAAAAGAATTGAATATCATCTATAAAATAGCGTCTGAACAGTCGCTTGGGTTCTTTTAGGAAGCGATAGAACCATTCCATTGCCAAGATTTGGACTAGTTTGGGAGCACGCTTTATATTACCGGCTTCAAAGTCGATGGTAGCGCCAAGGGCCATAAATAATTTTACACCAGACATCCGACTACGATATTTTGCTATCCACTTTTCTTGCTTGGGTGCACCAGCTCCAACCAACAACACAGTAGCGCCACTTTCATTGACAATTCGTATCAGTTCTTCACACTCCTGTTCGTTCTTCTCGAAACCGTAAGAGGGTGAATGAGCGCCGACCACTATTTGCCTCCCTACTCTCTTGTTTATATTCTCCATCGCCTTTTTAGCAACTCCTTCGGCTGCTCCTAACAGAAAAATTTTACAATTAGGATTATTGGCATGATAATTATAGAATGCCGTAAAGAAACTGCTTCCCGGAATAGCCATCGGTAAGGATCGCTTTAATAGTTTTGATGCAAGATAAAGGATCTGGCTATCGCATACTATCCATTCCGCTTGCTGGTAGATGTCATAAAATTCTCTGTCGTACTGAAGCTTTATTAGGTGGTCGAGGTTGGGGGTGTAGAGTACACCTTCCTCTAGTTCACAAAGAAGCCTATTTTGAGTAACAGGCAGGATATTTACATTCAAAATCCGGATAAACTTCATTTTTCTTACTTTGTACATTTACAGTCAAGACTATTAACCGTGCTCCTATTGCAAAAGCTTCACATAAATTCCTTTCAATTGCTCTATGTTATAATTCAGTGAGAAATTTTCACTAATCAGCCTATACGATTTTTCACTGAACAATCTTCTCATCTCATCATTTTCCACTAATTGTTTTATATGCAGAGCAAGTAACTCCACATCGCCAGGAGTAATCAAGAAAGCATTCTCACCATCATGAAGTACTTCTGGTATAGAAGCAATATTCGTACTTATATTAGGAATACCATATGCCATAGTTTCTAGTATTGTCATAGGAAGTCCCTCATAATAAGAAGGTAATACATTTATTAAAGTGTTGGCAAGAATTTCTTTTTTCATTTCTCCATCTATCCAACCTATATAAGCAATACGATGAGCTATATGCAGTTCATCCACTCTTTTTTTTACCCCATTAATATCTCCATCCCCACATAGATAAAATTTATATTCCATATCAATTTGAGAATCCAAACGTTGAACAACATTCAACAAATCATAAACCCCCTTACGTTCACCTAAACGACCTAAAAAAAGTATATTTTTCGCTTGAATATTATAAGGATTTTTCAGATAAGTGTTTACTGCATTATAAAGTACTTCCACATTAGCTTTTGGAGCCTTTTCCTTAATCATAGGAATTAGACGTTTACTCAATACAATATTCATATCCACCAATTCTAGAATTGAATTCACATAACGTTTTTTATCTTCACTCAACGAAGCATAAAACAATTCAAATTCTGCAGCATGATGGTGCATTATAGTTTTTACTCTTAAATGATGAAGGATTTTTACCAAAAATGCTTTACGATAGAAACTACCACGCTCTGCTGTATGAAGATGAACTATCTGATATTTCCCTATCATAGCATTAAATACTATATATAAATATTTAAGCCCAAAATATAGAATCAACCAATATTTATTTTTTTCAATATGAGTAGGTATATAATCAACCTTAATATCACCCCAATTCTTATAATTTAGATAATTTTTCACAACAGAAACCATTCCTCCCTTTACACTAAGAGCGGAACCACACATTAGAACATTTATCATAGCTCAATTATATCCTTTGCTGTTTATCAAGACTATCACTAAAGAACTACAAACAAAAAAGTTAACAAAGATCTTTACTAGATAAAACAATCTTTACATAAATAAGATTTTATGGCTATATTATCTTAGAAAGCATTATTCAAATAAACTAAAACCATCTAAATCGATAAACCCAAGATAAAATTTTATAAACTAAAAAACCGACTTTATGCTTCATTTTCTCACTATAAAACCAATCCCGCCACAACGATTGATCAGCATATTGAGCCAGTACCTTTTCTGTTTCTTCATATATACTTTTAGACTTGTTCAATATAGCCTCTTTCATGACATTGCGTCTTAAATCAGATTTTGCTTTATATATAGACTTCGGATTGACAGTTATTTGTTGCTGTCTTGCATAGTCAAGAATTATATTAAACGCTATCAAAGCGTCAGCTCTGACACTACAGATTTTTCTGTTTCTAGTTACACTATTCTGATTCATTCGATATCCGTATAACTCGGCATTATAATAATAAAAGCTATTCGCATGACACAATAGTTTAAACAACACAATCCAATCTTCGCCAATACGAATACCAGGAGTAAAACGAATTTTATGTTCAAAGAAAAGAGAACGCTTATAAATTCCTCCACACACACCTAAGACAGCTTTCCGTTGTATCACCAAATCTATATATTCCTCTCTTTCACAACTAAAAGACGCTTCATATGGATGTATCTTTTTACTGTTTTTTTTAAAAAGATACATTCCAAAACGCATCAAATCATATTTATAAAATTGTATCTGATGATAAAGAATATTCAAAGCATTCTTTACCAACACATCATCTCCATCTACAAACATAATCCATTCACCTAACGACTGCTCCAAACCTAAATTCCGAGCGCAACTTACTCCCTGATTTACTGTATGTATAGTCCTTACACTCTTATATCGGGAAGCGTATTCATCACAGATTCTGCCTGAATTGTCGGTACTCCCGTCATCTACCAATATTATTTCCTGTTCGCACGGACTATCTTCACAAAGCAAACTATCTATGCACTGTCTCAGCCAATCTTCACAGTTGTAAACCGGCACTATTACTGATACTTTCATTGATAATAAATTTACATCAATTTAGACAGCCCACGTTCTACTCCCCGCTTCACGACATTCATCCGATGAACAGAATATGGAAGATGTAATATCAACCATATTATGATTTTTCCTGTAAATCCACAGTGTAAGTATAAAATTCGTAACTTATTGCGAAACATATCACGATAATGGTTATCTATTGAATTTACATAATTTGAATAAGCCAATCTGAAAATTAAATCACGTTGAGCACCGATACATACTTCATCCATATGCTCCATAAAATCATTGATAGCTATCAAGCATGATTCTATGTTTTTGTCATTGGGAAGTTGCGTAATACTCCCCTGACGAATGTTATAAACATAGGTATCCATTTTACAGATAGCATATGATTTTACATATTTAGTAGCAAAGAAATTCCAATAATCATCTTCATGCAAAAGTCCTTCCTTGAAAAACAAGTTGTACTGAACCAACCATTCGCGTTTTATCAATTTATTCCAAACAGTAGACGGATAAATCGAACGCAACATATATCTTTTTATAATCTTTTCATCATCAGTATACTCAGATACACGTTTATTATTCATCATACTGAGATACTCATATCCAGACTTTGTAACTACAGCACCAGCTTGTACAATTTCAGCTTGAGGATATCTATGAGCTACATCCATTAGCCATTCAATACATTCCGGCACCAGCCAGTCATCACTATCCAAGAAATATAAATAAAATCCATGAGCCATATGGATTCCTTCATTACGTGCCGCAGACAATCCGCCATTTTTCTGTCTGTGTTTTATCGTAAAACGAATAGGTCCATTATATCCATTCAGTATTCTTTCTACGATTTCCATACTGGCATCAGGAGAGCAGTCATCCACTATAATGCACTCTATCCCTCCACTGTATGTTTGATTAATAACAGATTGGATACATTTCTCAATATATTTTTCAACATTGTAGACAGGAATAATCATCGACAACTCTATTTTCATATCCACTTATTTAGGTTTAGTTTTTTTTACAAAATACAAAGGACGATAACAAGAATAACCATAAAGTTGCTTGTATTTAACGAACAATGCTATTACAATCATATAATAAGCAAATGAGCAATAAATATTAGTTAAAAAGACAGACAATATGTATCCCCCATGCAATGAATAATTATCAAGTTTATTCCGACACGCAAAATTGGTTTTCTTTATCAACAGAAAGAAAAAGAATATCCAAACCAAAAAACCAATATACCCTGAAGAGGAAATAGTGTCCAAATAAAGACTTTCAAAGTACAAAGCATCAGTAGCACCATGATACTTCATGTTATGTACTATCGGATAACCATACCCCAACCCTGCAAAAAAATGGTCAGAGATAAGATTATTAACATAAATAGCTTGACTCATACGCATACTTTTATTTGACCCTTTAAAGTCATGTTCAGCAGCCAAATCATCATCCCAGAAAAATAAAGCAGTTTCAATATTTGAATGATAAACATCGCGCACAACCGGAACATTAATATACAAAACAATTCCAATAATCACAAAACCTATGCCTCTTATCAGGTTCTTCCTTGTAAAAATTCCTTTATTTACAAACATATAACCAAGAAGTAATAACATCGGCACAATAACGGAACGCTTAGTAGAAAGGAAACAATTCAAAACTGCCAATATAATAAAACTATTTTTTAAAATCTTATTGTCTATTTTCTGATAAAACAATCCAAAAGTCAACATAACCAACGAAATTTGTCCCCAGGGTATAGCTCCTTCGGATTGATTTCCTGACGCACTTGAACTTAAAACCCCTCTCAACATTTCCTCACCATTCCCTACATACAACTCTCCAGAATAATCGAATGCATTAGCAAAGAGCAAGACGTACAAGTTTATATGGGTGATATAAGTGACAATTCCCCAAACTCCTATTATCAGATAAGAAATACTCAATGTTTTCACACACAAACGAAGTTCATCTTCATTCTTTATGGCAATCATTAACAAAAAAAAGGGTGAAACTTCCGTTAATGCAAACTGTATTAGACTTCGATATTGAAAACTATAATCGACTACACCAAAAAGTCCCAATATCGCAATTGGAAAAATGAGATAAACAAAAGGAAACGTAGCGGCTTTGGCATTCTTCTTATCTTTTCTCCATACCATATGCCTTACCATAGCAAAAAAAATAAGAATAACCAACATAAAAGTGTATAAACTTAATCCTGCAACCCGTGTCGGGGTAGGTATAATCATTTTTACTGCAATATAAAATGCACAACCATAAGCCAGAGACTTAAAGCATAGGCAAAAATGTATTAATATAATAAGTATTACCAATATATGCAACATACTCAAGAATTATTTTTATTCCAGATGTTTCATTCGTTTTGCCCTAACTGATTTATAACATTTTCAAATTCGTTCAGATACATATTTTTATCAAACAAACGCGAACGTTCAACACTCCTTTTACTCATAACAGAAAGCTTAGAAGGATTATTATACAACTCCATAATCGCTTTCCGGATACTATTTACAAGATCATGTTCTTTATCTATAAACAAAGTTGTTGCTGAGGTACCTTCTTCAACCAGCCCCCCCGAACGGGTTGCAATAGTAGGTATTCCCGAAGCCAAAAATTCTAATATTGCTATATTAAAAGCTTCTTCACAAATACTTGGCACAACTGCTATATCAGCCGATTTATGATAACGATACAGATTCATATTATCAATATAGCCGGTAAATACAACCCTATCTTTGTGCTGAACAGCCATATTACAAACAGAAGATTGATAATCTGTCATTTGAGCTCCTTTAAAATCGGACGATCCTACAATCATCACTTTTATTTTAGGATTATCTATAGAAAGTACAGCTTCTATCAGCTCTTTCACTCCTTTTACTTCAATAATTCTTCCACAGTAAATGATTACAAAATCATCCAATGAAAACCCTAAATTCCGACGTATTTCAGTTTTCTCCTTGAGGTGAATATTCTTAGCAAACTTAGACAAGTCTATCCTATTTTTTAAAACCGATATAGACATATCTTTTTTAGTCATAGATGACATGAACTGCTTTTTAATAAAATCACCTACTACAATAATATGACCAAATGTATTTTCCTGAAAAGGGGTAGAGAAAGTCTCACAATGTATATGATTGACAAATTTATCGGTTCCATACATTTTGGAGGGCTTAGAGAAGACACCTATTTCACAACCTTCACTAATTATATAATCAAAATCAGCTCCATTATTGCACAAAAAATTTCTCACTCTACGGTTAAAAGGAAGTATGATTGATATATCATTTCCTGTTAATTTTCTCACCCCTCCTCTTAATTTCCACCAAAGTTTATTCTCTCTAGATTTAGGATGTTTTAATTGTACAAAATGAGTATACTTGTATTTCTTAAATTCTTGTTCAACTTTTGAATCACAACACTCCACTACTGTAAACTCGAATTTAGGAGTTCTCTCATTTTCATTTATCAATAGTTCTATTAATTGTTCAATAGCTCCTCCTTTTATAGCCGGTACAGGTAAAGCACCACACGTAACAAAACAAATCTTTCTCATCTTTTCCGTCTTTTCGATATTTTATTTAAGACAAAAGCGCTCATATTCAACATATTCTGCTTATTTAAATATAAATAAAGTAATAAACATGCAGTATAAGCAAAGACTAGCCTCCAATCATTCAAAATCAAAATCACCACATATGCTAACATTAATATTAATAATTGTTTTACCATATACCAACTACTGGTGAACTTCACAAACTTGCGAGAATAATACACTCGAGAAAGAGCTGTCAACAGATGAGATAAACAAATAGCCACACAAGCTCCCCATAACCCACACTTAGGAATCAGTAAAAAATTAAATGCCACCGCTGCTACTCCACCTACAACTACTGAATAGAAAGTATATTTACTTTGCCGTACAGCTGAAAATATAGTGCCCAAAAAGGCACTAGCATTTGAAAATATTACTGAAATAGTCAACAGTGGAATATATACCCATGCCTCATGAAACTCTTTTGCTGTCATTAAATTGATAAAAAGTTTAGCAGAGATCAATATAATAAAATAGACCAACATTTGCACGAACATAATCATCTGAAACATCTTATTGTAATAGATAGCAAAATCAAGTTTCTTATATTCTTCAACAACAGTAACAATCCACGCTTGCTGAAAAAAATTAAAAACTAAATTCATAATTCCCGGTAATTTCCCCGCAACCGCCATCAACCCAAGAGCAAATAAACCCACATAATCTTCTAATAAAGGTCTGTTCAGCCCCGAAATTAGCCACCACAATATAGAAGTAGGTATCAATGGAATAGAAAAACGAAGCATTTCTGTCAAAGCTTCCTTATCCCAATCATTAACAGACAAATACTTATAGGAATTAGAATAAAAAAATGCAAATAATGCCGTAGCAATATTAGCTCCAATAGTTGCTAATACAAAGCCATATACTCCTTGGGTAGGTATCAAAAGAAAAGAAAGAAATGCTGTCGTTATCGTCTGTACAATACCTGTAAAACTGAACACAGACATTTGGTTGATACCTCGACAAAAGTCCTGTGTATATTTTTGAAAAATATTAGAAATAAGAATTCCATAGATAAACCATATATTATCTATGAAAACATTTTTCATAGGTAAATAAGAGATTCCCCAAAATACAAACATGCATATTATGGAACACAAAAACTGAAATATAAACCCAGTAGAATAGTAATTACATACTTTTTGCTTCGTGGCTCCTACCGGATATATGTATATAGCATCGCTCATATCACAGGCAACCACATTGAGTAACAAATTTGCATAAACAATCAAAAGATCAGTAGTTCCATAATCAGCGGGTGACAGCCAATTAGTATAAAACGGTAACATGAAGAACCCCATTAATTTAGATCCAATATTACCAATTACTATAAAAGAAATATTCTTTACTAGTTTATCACTACGCCCCATAGGTCGTCTTTTAATTCTACAACATAACTATTAATGGAATAAAACCTGTTTAGCTTCTTTCAGCGTCAAGAAGCCCTCATCACGAATAAGTTCCTCATCCATCTGTTCACCCCACCAATCTATATTGACATCTGCTCCAAAAGATAAAGCAGAGGAAGAATTAACTGTTGCTACACATTTAAACGAAACTCCCATGACAGCAAGCATTTGCATTGGTATATTCTTATTGAAATGCAACGCTTCTGGAAAATCTTTCTCATAATTCCTTCCATCACGCGGATGTTTCTTTATAATGATATTTTCTTCACCGTAGTGTTCGATTATTGTACGGTACATTTCAATCTGTTCTTTATCTGACATTTTCCCATCTTCAACAAAAGCTTGGGTAAGAAGTATCACTTTACGACTTGCTAATTCCTGTAAATCCTCTTTGCTTAAATCAAATATGCCAAGAAGATATTGTTTCTTTTCTTTAGAACTACTGTCCCATTCTTCAGATAATCTTTTTACTATATTTTTTTTATTTTCATGATAAGGCTTATTATAAGGGGAAGATGTATAAATAGTTGTAACCATACTGCTTGTTCCTACAGGATGTTGGTAATAATCCCCAAAAAGCAAACGTTTTAACCTTTTCTTCAAAGGAGAGTATGTTTCAAATTCTTTATATTCACGATAGAGATTTGAATTTTCCCAAATATCTAAAACATTAGGACAATCTTCAATATACTTCATTTTCAACCCTCTCAATAAATCCCAATAAAAATCTAACCCATAAATATCAGCATCAAAAAGAAAAGCCCAGTCCTTTCTCCTTTTTACAAGAGTATATAAAGCCAAAACATATTTATTCTTATGCCAAAAATCCTTTAAATCAATAAATGTAGAATTAGGGAATTTATTTCTGATATTTTCAGGTATTGTATGAGCAAAAAAGAAAAATGTATTATCAATCTCCTTTTGACTACTCATCAATAAATAGAAAGTAAGTACATATGTAGAGCAAGGTATACATACCCTTGACATTTTAGAGTTATTCATTTTACCAAATTCAACTTTCCGTTAATATAACTATAAACCTAATATTTCCCGACTTTAGATATTTGTTGTTACAACCTCCTTTATCAGATACTATCATGCATACTTTTATACATTATCTCAGCAATAATAAAATCTTCCTCCCAATCAATATCTTTTGAATGAAACTCATCCATAACATGGAGCAATGGCTTCTGCCCTATACGATTCTTTTGTTCAATATAAACTTCTCTTTTCGCAAGAAACATTGTATGATTTATCTCATACAACGGTTCCAAATCCTGTGTCCTAGGCCAAGGAATATTGGTCGTATTATTTATCAACTTACCTTCTTTATTTAATAAAAAATTTCTTAATTCAGTTACCCCCACAAGAGAATCATAACCTTCATGTATTTTAGATAAATATAATTCAATACCCTTGTCGTATTCAGCTGAACTTGCTAAAGGAGTTGTTACATGTCCCCACATAATATGATCTGCATCAGTTATAGTGGGCACATAACAAATTAAATCCTGAAGGTTAGTAGAGCCCAAACAGAGTTCCTCTGGACGAGGTATAATTCTCACACGTTTATCCTGTGAAAACTTTTTAGCAACCTTCATACAGGTCTCATCATTTGTCGAAAGTATTATTTCATCTATTTTTTCACAACAAAGTAACTGTCTTATTTTATTCTCAATAAGTCCGCCCTCAATACCTGCAAACGGACGGGTATTCTTATTTTTTACTCGTTCACTACCTTTACGAGTAGGTAAAAAAAATGCTATTTTATCCATATTTATAAATATTGATAGATAGAGATCACATCAAGGTTTTTATACAAAGATGGAGTCAATGAAATTATTTCATTGCAACCTTTATTTTTAAAATCGTCAAACAATATTTTATTCTCATTAGAAAGAGCCATCTCTTTTTCCGAAAGCACCTCTCCTTTGTATCCGTCATATCCAACAACATATACCTCTTTCGCCCCAAGGGACAAAGCCGTTTGTAATGCGACTGTAGTGCAAGAATCAGGAAATGATTCAGTAAATGTGATTTCAGACAGTTCAAAAGCAGAATCCTCTGCATAACTAGGAACTTCAGTACCCATCAACCGAGGATAAGGAGGCAAAATACAAACCCCATTAAAATTTCTATCCGATATATTGCGTTTCAATCTTTTTGCCTCATTTCCCACTAAACAATATAACTTTTGATTAGGTAAATCATTATAAAAAGAAGCATGACGAGATGTCACAAAAATAAGAGGCATATCAGGATTCAATAGAATATATTCCTTTATGGCATCTAAGTGTTCAACACTAGAATTCCCTCCTCCAATAATCAACACCTTAGTTACCTTTTGCTGTTGTAACAATGGATAACGTGCATTATCTTTTACCTTATTCTTTTTATTATTCAAAGCCCTAACAATGCTGTTAAAACTATATGTTCTATTAGTTGCCCACTCCATTACCTCTTTCTGGGGAATAGAATTAGCACCTGAAATCATATAAGGAAGATTAGTACCCCATTTATGTTGTTCATACAAAGGTTGGAATGTTGTAATAACATCACCCAAAACATTAAAGTCTACATCAAGCCCCTTTTTATTGAGATAGGTCAGAAGTAATTCCATGTTGAGATTTCCCGCACCACGTCCCATGCCCAGAATAGTAGCGTCCACATAATCTATACCACAATCAATTGCTGTCAAAGTATTGATCAATCCCATCTGAAGATTATTGTGACCATGAAAACCTATGGAACAGGATATATTACTTTTTACTACCTGGAATATTTCCCGGACATCCTTCGGTGTGACTCCTCCAAAAGAATCAACCATACAGAACAGGTCTATTATCCCATCCAGTCTATTAAGTTTATTATAAAAATCATCATAATCACCCCACTTGGACATATACATCACATTAAAGCCCACTTCAAACCCCATAGGTTTTACACTTTGAGCCAACACCAACGCCCTGTCAAAGTTATTGGGATCTATAGCAATACGGACCATATCAACCAAACCAATGATTGGTTGAAGAAGATGTACCATGTCAGCAGGATGAGTACCCTTCTCATTTAGCATCACCACAAGTTTCTTTGTACATGTTTTACGTAAATGTTTCAACACAGAAATTGGCGAATAGCCAAATTTTCCAAGATATTCTTTAGATGGATTATTACGATAACCAACTTCTAAATAATCAATGGGCAACTGATTCATTGCCTGAATATAGGAGTCAACCACTTCTGAAGAAAAATCCCAATTGGTATAATATCCACCATCCCTTAATGTACAATCTAGAATCTTGAACATAGAATATTATTTATAGAAATTTATTATTATCATTACAAAAATTACATTACACAAGAATATCCATAAATATCTCACCTTTTGTAATTCTCTCCTCTCAATACGCATTCTTCTCCCCCACAATCACATGTTCCACAATCTTATAGATGATATATAAGTCAAGCAGTATTGTCCAATGATCCATACCAGATATCACCCTTTACACGTTCCTCATCTAAGACAATTCTTTCGTTTCACACGGAAACAGTGCGTCTAAGCTCAGCTGATAACCCCGAGTTTTATAAAATAACACACCATATACTTATTAATCAGACGGACATAAGCTTCCATATGAGCCAACATATGTGGACGGGAACCTACTATTAACATACTACCTTTAAACACATTGATGAACTAGGGAAGTTTATTAATATTAGAACGAAGAAGTAAATTCCCAAATTTTGTTTTACAAGGACCATTAGCATAGCCTGTTTACTGTCAGCTACATCGTTCACTTTCATTGAACGGAATTTATAACATACAAAATCTCCGCCATTCAAATTCTTACGCATCTGCTTAAAGAATATAGAAGCAAAGAACTTTATGATACTTTTGACAATGAGATAGACGAAAGAAAAAAACAGTAATAAAAAAAGACTATAGACAACAATATTAAAGATATATTTCAAAGGATATTATTTCATAATTCAAACTCCCTATTTAAAGTTCTTGCACCACGTATGTCCTCAGCTATCTCTTCCGTCACACGATCATCTCCCCATCGTCCGACAAATTCTGAAGTCCAGTTTAGAGCATCTAGCGTATCATCCTCGACTAGTAAAGAAGCAGAAACCTGTTTCATTGATCCTAACTCAATATCAGAGTCTAATTTTTTCAACGTACCCATTGAACAGTTTCTTATAAAAAAAGATAATGACACATAAGGAGAATTTAGCAATGCCTGTATTACATTGGATGCTATCAAAGCATTTATCTTCATACTCATTTCTTCATACTCCTCCAATATTTCGTTAGAAACATAAAGAATATATTTACCGGAGTGCAAGCCTCTCCACACATTAAAGTAATTCCCTCTTTTTGAAATAGATGAAATCAGGCAATTAGTATCCAGTACTATATTAATCATTATAAGGCACTCTCAAATGTTCTTTCAATATAGCCTCATTCTTATCCTGATCCCACAAACCTTCATCCCACAACTTATCCATATCCTCCTCTACTCTTTGAGCAAAGTAGGTTGTCAAAGATTTACGTATTTCTTCCAAGGCGCGCTCGTCTTTAGCATAAGAAAACATCTTTAACAAGTGTAGCTGGACTGGGTTAAAAGGTTCTGATTTCATATTCTTTAGCTTTTATATTCCACAAAAGAACAAATTATATTTCACTTATCCTAGCGATTCAACTTGTTTTTAATAACACTGCTCTTACTCCCCCCTCATATCATCTACAAAGCCATTTCAATGCCTCAGCCACCGGTCATAATCAGCCAACCGGCTGATCAGCTGCTGCTTACTCTTTTTCGGCTTTTCCTCTTTCTTCCACGGATCAATCGCCTCATGCGCCAAATGATAATAAATACTGCTATCCGTACAACCATAAAGTGTAACCACAGCAAGTGCACGCGACTGCTCCGCCTTGACGAGAGGAAGCATTGTCTGCATAACGCCAACTAGCTTTGCCGCCTCTTCTTCCATATCCAATATAGTATAAGCCGGCAGCAAAATGGCATAAAGCTTGCAACGCATCACATCCGTATCCATCTGGAGATTGTCATATTCTTTCAACGCCTTGGCAGCCAGGGAACGATCTTCCTCACTCACCCCCTCCGCACTGTGATAACGCTGAAGAGCATTGTGCAAACCATTCAACATACAGTCATTGTCCAGACGGGTATATACATGCTTGTCCTTATCATTCAGGGCAATTACCTCATACTCACCCGGCATCACACGCAGCAGCGGAACCCACATCCAGTTCTCCACACATACCATCACATCCTTTCGCCCGGCTCCCGGCTGAATGACAACAGTCGCCTCCACCCCCTTAAACCGTCCCTCGGTAATGCGTATCCGGTCGCCCTTGCGCAAACCATCCGGCTGGGGTATATAAACAGGAAGTGTATTGGAATAAGAACGGGCCACCCACTGCAAATTCTCCATTGCCGCATCGGAAAGGTAGGGGAAATACTCCCGCTTCCGCTCCCTCACCCGAGGCAGGAAACTGAGTACAGGAAAACGTTGCATCAGCTGGAAAACATCACGCTCGGAGGCACGGACGAATACATAGTTGAAGAGTAAGGGACGCTGGGTATTGACGAATTTGCCGTCTATACGCCTCACTTCCTGATAGGAAGGAGCAAAAAAGCCGAATGAGGGCTCGCCTGCCTGTATGCGGCGGTCCTGTTCCCGTTGCAAACCGCGCACTCCTCCCCTATGACAGTCGGGAAGCGACAACACATACCAACGCACGGCATTGTTATTCCGCAAAGCTTCCAACGCTTCGGGAGATGCCACAGAACGCTTCGGTTTATCAAACTGATGGGATAGCTTTTTCATGAGATTTATCGTCAGAAATCCACGCTGACCGATACTGGAAGACCATATCAGCACAGTGTTTATAACTGGCTGATAAATAGCTTTTTACACAGATTTCATTTTGTATTTCTGAAATCTTTTATTTGTTGTTTCTTTCGTCCGAAGACGTCTTTTCTGTCTGCTTTTTATAGACATGTTTATACCCTCAAAAAAGGTTCTTTACCCTTTATATAAAAGGAATTTAGAAACTTTTTGAGGGCACAAAGATACACTATAATTGTGTATTACACAATAAAAGCGCTTAAAAAATAGGAAAACTTACTTTTGATAAGAAAATAAGAGATGGGTATATTTCGTAATCACAATAAAAGATTCAAGTTTTACAAATATTTATTCAATAGGACTGTAATAACCTTATCCAATTCTATAAGGTCATTCTTTATAGTAGTAAATACTATCTGCTCGTCTACATTACTATATTCATGCGAAATAAGATTGCGCATATCATAAATAGCCAACCAAGGAATTTCCTTATATTCAGAAAGCGGTGATGGTTGTAAAAACAACAACTTTCCTACCTGTTCACCTATTACTTGAAGGCGCATAACACATGCATTGAACACCATCACTTTATCCATGGAGGCTAAAAAAATCATCAGCACAATTTATTTCTTTACTCCATTGCTGTATATAGTAAATGGATTCTTTTATCTGGGTTAACCTGTCGCAAATGGTTAGTCGTCCTCCTTTATACATAAATGGCTTCTTTTTCAATATTCTGTTTCAAAAATGGAGACAGTGAGGAACGGAAACGCACTAAATCAATTTCACAATGAAACATTTCCGTCAAAACAGTCTTCAAAGTGTACATAGTGGATAAAGTAGGATTATCAATATCTACAACAATATCCAAATCACTATCTTCCCTGTTCTCTTGACGTGCAACCGAACCGAAGATACCAATTGATTTAATTCCAAACTCATGCCCAAAACATTGTTTGAAACTAACTAACTTTGCCTTACATTCATTTAAGCATAACATACTTTTCACCAACTTTAGGTACTGGAACAAAGATAAACCTTTTATTTGAACGATACAAGTTCTTACCTCGGTTTCTTCATTTCACACACCATCAGAGCTCTCCCTGCATCAGAATGTCATCATCACCATAAACCGCACGCCCCATTTGTTCGCATCGGGATGATCCAGATAATTCAGACGGCGGACATAGTCTATGTGCAATATCTTGAAAATATTGTGAATACCCACAGAGCATTCCATGTACGGGGTCTTCGGGTCCATCACAAAGCTGGTAGGACGTCCGTCACGGGTCGGGAACAGGAAGAGTTCGCTGTCACCCGGATGCTTCATCGGATTGTTCTTATCTGTCAAATGACCATACAGCATCTTGAAGCCGATCGCCTCACGCCACTTCAGTTTCTTCAGCAAAGGAATACGGTTGAAAATCTTACCGTTCAAATCCCACGATACATCCAGAGAGGCGTAACGGTCGTTCAGGAACTCCATATTATTAATCAAGTTGAAAGTCTCGCGCTGCAGGATATAAGACAAGTTGGCCGCCGGCATAATCAGCAACGGGAACGGAACTTTATTCCACTGCGCACCGCCTTTCACGAACATATCAATCTTACCCCATGACGAGAACCAGAAACGCTTGTACAACCCTACTTCCGTCAGATTGAAGTTATACTCTCCGCCCAGCACACCCTTGAAACCGGTCGTGTGCGACAGCGTGAATACCGGAGCGTCAAAAGAAACCGGTATACGGCGTTGCTTGGTATTGACAAATGTCTCACCCGGAGCGTAACGGAAGGCCAAGGAGGCTTCCATGGTCTGAATCTCAGGAACCAACGTTTTCTGGTCATCATTCGTTATATAGGCCAGACCGCCGGTAGGCTCGTCCGTGCTGTGTTTCACTTCCACCGTGGTCTTCAAACCAAACTGCGTCTCGTTCTCATACTTCAAGGCGATATTCCGCACGTAGGACATCTGGTCCACCGTAGAAGTCTTGAAAGAAACGAACACATTATCCTTGTCCGTCTTCAGGAACTTATCCGTGGGCGACATCACATCATACTGATAGCTGAACGTGATAGAGTTCTTCGGGAACTCGCGCGGCAGGTATTCCTTCTTGTTGAAAGAGTATTCCACCTCACCCATATACTTGGAACGATGATCCTTGAACCCGTAAGCATAATATCCCTTGAGGAACAGATGCGGATTCAGGTTGGCCGTGGTCTGCGCGCTCATACGCAAACGCAATCCGTCGATATAGTTATTGGAGATCATGGTGTTTACCGGACCGATATCTACCTTGCTGGGGTTGTCCTTGGTTCCGGTCTCCACAAAGTTCTCGATAAACGCTTTCAATACAAAAATCACATATTTGAATCCCGGCATCTGTTCCAGACGCTTCACCAGCATATCCATAGAACTCTCGGTCTGCGTAAGCGGAACCGGCCGGTATTGATTCCAGAAATCGTCTCCGCGCATCATGGCGTCCGCCTCTTTGATCTCGGCCCCCTTACGCTTGAAAAGTTGCTGCGGAAGCTCATCGAAGGCATAATCGGAATAACGGGTAGTCCTTCGTATCTGGAATCCTTGCATGATCTTCATCAAGGTCATCTCCACAATCATGTCATCGGTCTTCAACACCCACTCCCCATTAGGCAATTGCTCGAACTCCTGAATAATATCCATATTGTCCACAAAGTTCACTCCCGATTTCTTGGGCAGATTCATCGTACATTTCTTCACCGTATAAGATGAATCGGCCAGTACATACAGATGTCCCGTGAAACCGAAATCCTGCGAGTTATTGGGGACAAAGGTGAGATGGAAGCACTTGTCCTTGTCCACGAATGTGGTGTCCATAATGTAAAACTTATAAAACGAAATGGCGTCACTAGACGAAATAGGACTGATGAAAGGATACTGCAACAGACGGATATCGTTATCATAAATATTCACATCCGTAAACACATCCTTCAGAACCGTGCTCAGCATATCTCCTGTGGCAAACAGCTCGTTCACCCCCGTAGAGCTCATCCCTTTGATAATGGTCTTCTCACTCTTGGGATGTTTACGGTAAATTTTCTGCGAAGCGGTCTCGTCCACCGAGATAGGAAGGATGAATTTATTGGTTTCCTCACAAAGTTCGATCTGGTCTTTCAGGAAAGGCATCTTTTTATACATACCTTTTTCCAGCATTTCGGGGGTCACATCATTCAGTGACATTGTGATCTTCTGATACTTGTTGTACTGATAATAGTCATTCTCACTCAGCTTGTTATTGTTCTTATGAGCAATCACTTTCTTCATCAGTTCCACAGCCGGGTTATTCTTACGGGAGTACTTCTCTCGTTTGGGCTTCACCACCACTTCGTCCAGCATGATATCGTCCGGCCTCATCCTCACATTCAGGTTCTTGGTGACACCGGGGATTATATTCACTACTTTTGTTACATACCCCACTGCCGAAAAGGTGAGTTTGTTCCAACCTTTACGGGTTTCGACCTTATAATGTCCATCATTATCGGTAATGCTTCCTACGCCTTTTCCTTCATAAAAGACTGACAAGTATGGTATTGGATCATTCGTCAATGAGTCAGTTACAACGCCTTGTATATTTTGAGCTGACACCGAGATGCAGCATCCTAATAACAAAAATAGTAAAAACGACTTGATGTATTTTGTCTTCATTCTTTTTACCGCTATTCTTATGAGCCAGCAAAGTTAAGCATTAACTTAAAAGAAAGTTGCTAATATAAGCTAATAATTACAGAAATCTTACATATTGACCAATAAATAGGTGAAATTTAACACTGACAGAGCCTTTATATAGAAAAATAAAAAAGGGGTCTTTTCACAAAGCCCCCTTTTTAAGTTTTCAATAGGTATTAGTTTTTTTTTAAGGTAAAAAGATTGTTTTCAGGATAACGATGCAAATATGGAGCCTTTTTTTAAACCAGCCAAATAAAAAACTATGCCATACAACATGTTTTTAGAAATTTCTGTCTTTTTTGGCAGATTATTATTCAAAATGCTCTTTATCGGCCTCATTACATATACAAAGATAGCAAAAGTTTAATTTGAAACAGCATTTTAATGAGTTTTTTCTTTTCCCAAGAAATGTTCGTCCACTTTATCGCGGTGTTTCAACACCTTTGCATCTATAAAGAAAACAATCTCTTCAGCGATATTAGTTATATGATCTCCGGCACGTTCCAGCTTACGGATAACGGTGCCGAGTTCCAGGCAAGTCAGGAAATTATCGGGATGTGTTTCCAGATATTTTGTAAGCACGGCAGGGGCAGCCGCATTGATTTCGTCCAGAAAGTTGTCCTTACTGAATACATTGAGGGCTAATTCCAAATTTTCTTCATTCAATGCGTTCTTAGTCATTTCGAGCATACTGAGCACTTGTCTCAACATCTCTTCTATACGCAGACTGTGGAGCAGTTCACTATCCAGCACTGTTTCCTCGCTTCTTACCACAAAACGGGCTATGCCTTCGGCAAAATCTCCCAAACGCTCCAAATCACTGTTTATTTTGAACATGGCCAGCACAAAACGCAGGTCAATGGCTACCGGATTGTATAGAGCGATAGTGTCCTCTACATCACTGTCAATTTTCAACTCGAACGCATTCACCCTTTTCTCACGGACAATGACTTGCTGTGCCTGGTCACGGTTAAAGGTCAGCACGGCCTCTCCTGCCCTATCCAGCTGATTGTAAACCAATGTCCACATCTCGTTCACTTCCTTCTTCAGTGATACAAGTTCTGATTCTATAAATTTCACCATATTCTTAATTCTTGTTTTGTTTATTATTATTTCTTTCACCGCAGATTGCGCAGATTCACACTGATTTTAATTTTTCGGACAGAAGAATAAAAAGGCAAATCCGTACCCATTACATCTGAAAAGCAAACAAGCCTGCATCGAGCTGTGGTACATAAATTCCATTTTTATCTTATCTCCCATTGTGCAACGCTGTGATGAATGCTTTATCCGAAACGTCCCGTAATATAATTCTGGGTCGCTTCTTTGCCCGGATTCGTAAATATCTTCTTCGTATCATCATATTCCACCATATTGCCCATATAGAAGAAGGCTGTTTTGTCACTGACACGCGCGGCCTGCTGCATGTTATGAGTGACAATAACGATGGTATATTCTTTTTTCAGCTCATGAATCAACTCTTCTACCTTGGCTGTAGAGATAGGATCCAATGCCGAAGCCGGTTCGTCCATAAGCAGCACCGAAGGAGATACGGCCATGGCACGGGCTATACACAACCGTTGCTGCTGACCGCCGGACAGAGCAAACGCAGACTCTTTCAACTTATTCTTCACCTCATCCCACAACGCGGCTCCTTTCAAGGTTTCCTCCACCCTGTGGCGGATAAACTCATTATCTTTCACCCCATTTACCCGAAGCCCATAGGCCACATTCTCGAAAATGCTCTTCGGAAACGGATTGGGACGCTGGAATACCATTCCCACATTCTTGCGCAACTCATCCACCTGCACGGACTTGTCGTATATATTTCTCCCGTCAATCAAAATCTCCCCCTCCAGACGAGAGCCGGGAATGAGGTCGTTCATGCGGTTGAACAGACGGAGGAAGGTGGACTTGCCACAACCGGACGGGCCTATGAAAGCCACCACCTCTTTCTCTTCAATCGTCATGCTTATATCTTTCAGTGCTTGAAAATCACCATAGAAAAAATTTACATGTTTTGCATCTATCTTATTCATATTCTTAATGTTTTAATAATTTGCTGATTTGTCAATGTGCTAATGTACCAATACCCGTGCGGTACACAGCGCAGCCAATCGGCACATTGACAAATTATTAATTCGTTTTTACTTTATTGGAGAAATATTTGCGAAGTGCATTAGCCAACAGGTTTATAATTAAAATAATGATTATCAATACCAACGCCGTACCGTATGCCAAAGGAAGCTGTGACTCCATATCTGTTCCACTGGTAGAAATCACATAAAGGTGATAAGGCAATGCCATACACTGGTCCAGAATGCTGTGTGGCAGTTGTGGCAGGAAGTAAGCGGCACAAGTGAAAAGGATAGGCGCCGTTTCACCCGACACACGTCCCAAAGCCAGAATCAGTCCGGTAATGATGTTGGGCATCCCCATGGGCAGAATTACATGCCAGATGGTTTGCAACTTGGTCGCGCCCAAAGCCAGACTCCCTTCACGGAAGCTGTCGGGAATCGCCTTCAAGGCTTCTTCGGTGGTACGTATCACCAAAGGTACACAAAGCAATCCCAACGTCAAAGAACCGGCCAAGATACTGTCGCCGAACCCCATGTATTTCACAAACAGTGCCATACCAAACAAACCGAACACAATGGACGGAATACCGCTCAAGTTATTGGTCATCATCCGGATAAAGCGGACCAGCTTGCCTTTCGGCGCATACTCGTTCATATAAATGCCACTCATCACTCCCACCGGAAATGCGAACAGCGCACTGCCCACCATCAGATAAAAAGTACCTACAATGGCCGGCCATATACCGCCACCCGTCATACCGTCACTGGGAGCCGTGGTCAGAAACTCCCAGCTGATTACTCCTATACCTTTATATATAATAAAACCGAGAATGGCGAACAGAATGAGGACAATGCTATAACTCAGCAGTTTGAAAATACCGAATGCCAGCCATTGCGAACGTCTTTTACGCGCCCCTTGCCGGGTAGGGAAAACATCTTGCTTCATATTTTAAATACTTAATTAATCATTTGTCAATCTATCAATATACCATTGGCTGCGCTGTGTGCCGCATGATCATTAGCACACCGGCAAATTAGTACATTATTTATTTGTTCTTGATGAAATATATTCTACACTAAAGTTGATAAGCATCGTGATGAAAAACAACACCACTCCCAGCAGGAACAGAGCTTCATAGTGCGCGCCGCCGGCGGGTGCCTCTCCCAGTTCCGCTGCAATAGTCGCCGGAATGGTACGAAGCGGTTCCAGAATAGTGGTAGGTATCACAGCCGCATTTCCTGTAACCATCAGCACCGCCATCGTCTCGCCTATGGCACGTCCGATGCCCAGGACAACGCCCGAAGTGATTCCGGAAATGGAAAACGGAATCACCACCTTATATATAGTCTGCCAACGAGTGGCGCCCAATGCCAGACTGGCCTCGCGCATGGCACGGGGACAATTCCGCATCGCATCCTCACTTACGGTAATGATAGTAGGGAGTGCCATGATCGCCAAAACAATACTTCCGGCCAATCCGGTCTCGCCCACAGGCAGATTAAATACTTTCTGAATAAGCGGTACGATAACAATCAATCCGAAAAACCCATAGACCACGGACGGAATACCACTAAGCAATTCAATAACCGGCTTCAGAAAACTACGGGTCCGATGGTCTGCCACCTCGGACATATACACCGCCACCGACAAGCCGAAAGGCAAAGCGAACAGGATGGCAAAGAAACTCACCCAAAGCGTACCCGTAATCAAAGGAAGAAATCCGAACTGAGGAGCGGGAGTAGCCGTAGGGAACCATTCCTTTCCGGCAAAAACCTCGTCAAAAGAAATAGACTCGTCTTTCAGCAGATGCCCCCGAAAATCCTTTTCTATAAACTTGGAGGGAACAAAGGCGATGATGCCTGGATTACCGGCAACGATCTCGCCGATGCACCGGGGAGCCTTCTCGTATTCGGCTCCCAGCTCTTCCTCCGAGAAATAGGAGGTGATATCCTCCAACCGGAAAACTTTAACCTCTGCGTCCGGTCCTCCCAACTCTTTCCAGTTGGTAATCTCTTCGTCAAAAACATCTTTTATTTGTGCCGCACTCAGTTCCTGTACCGGATTGGCTTTATTCACCGCCAGTACATACCCCTCTTCTATGACTTTTTTATTAAAAAGTCCCAGAGCCTCCGCAAATAAGAATACGACAATCAGCAAAATAGTAATGCTCGTTATAAAGCCGCTGCAAGTCAATATCCCTTCTACAATCTTTTCCCAAACTCGTTTCATACAGTTTTAGTCTTCTATTTTAATAACTGATGCAAAAAAAGCCTCTTTATATTAAGGTGATATGAAAGAAGCTTGAAGTATTTGCTACAATTATATTACAAACTTGTTACAGATAAAGAAAAACCTGATCTTATTACCATTTTCCCGCAGGAACAGATTCAATCCACCCTTGCCGGCGAATATTACCCGTAACAGAATCGTAACACACCAGTAAAACAAATGACACAAGAAAACGTTTCTTTTGCACACGAATTAATATAAGAACTTATGAATCAATTAAAAGCTCTATTTCTTTTTATTCTATTGGCTTGTAGTCTGAATATTACCGCGCAACGCATAAAAGGTAGTGACACGGTGTTGCCCGTATCACAAGAAACAGCCGAGATTTTCATGAAAGATGATCCCGACCGACGGGTAACCGTCACCGGCGGAGGAACCGGAGTGGGGATTTCCGCCCTGATGGACAACACAACAGATATCGCTATGGCTTCCCGTCCCATCAAATTCAGCGAAAAGATGAAACTGAAAGCCGCCAAACAGGAAGTGGAGGAGGTAATTATAGCGTATGACGCCCTGGCCGTCATTGTAAACCCGTCCAACCCTGTCAGCCAACTGACACGCCAGCAACTGGAAGCCATATTCCGCGGCAAGATAACCAATTGGAAACAGCTGGGGGGACCCGATATGAAAATCATTGTCTATTCTCGCGAAACCTCTTCGGGAACTTACGAATTTTTCAAAGAAAGCGCCCTGAAGAACAAGAACTACATGAGCAGCAGCTTGTCCATGCCCGCCACCGGAGCCGTGATCCAGTCTGTAAGCCAGACCAAAGGCGCTATCGGCTATGTGGGACTGGCCTACTTGTCTCCCCGGGTGAAAGCCATTGCCGTTTCCTATGATGGCGGCAAGCATTATGTACTGCCCAGCCTTGAAAACGGAAAGAAGAAACTTTACCCCGTAGTACGCCCTCTTTATTACTATTACAATGTAGCCAATAAGGAAAAAGTGACCCCGTTCATTGACTACATCCTGTCACCCGAGGGGCAAAATATTATAAAAAACGGTGGATATATTCCTGTGAAATAAAGGATATCCCAAAAAGAATGCGTACTTTTGCAGCAAAAGTGTAAAATTGATATCACAATGACTGAAATGAACGCTACAGAAGCTACAGAGAAGAAAAGTCTGAACTTCATTGAACAGGCAGTTGAGAACGACCTGAAAGAAGGTAAAAACGGAGGGAAAGTACAAACCCGCTTTCCGCCCGAGCCGAACGGCTACCTGCACATCGGTCATGCCAAAGCCATCTGTCTGGATTTCGGGATAGCTGCACGCTATGGTGGCGTATGTAACCTGCGTTTTGACGACACCAACCCGACCAAAGAAGATATGGAATACGTGGAAGCCATCAAGGAGGACATCCAATGGCTCGGATTCCAGTGGGGAAACGAATATTATGCATCCGACTACTTCCAGCAATTATGGGATTTCGCCGTCAATCTGATAAAGGAAGGAAAGGCTTATATAGACGAACAGAACTCCGAACAAATCGCGGCACAAAAGGGAACTCCCACCCAACCCGGAACCGAGAGCCCTTACCGCAACCGTCCCATCGAGGAAAGCCTGGAACTGTTCAACAAAATGAACAGCGGTGAAATAGAAGAAGGCAAAATGGTGCTCCGTGCCAAAATAGACATGGCAAGCCCCAACATGCACTTCCGCGACCCTATTATTTATCGTGTGGTAAAGACTCCGCACCACCGCACAGGCGAAACCTGGAAAGCATACCCTATGTATGACTTCGCACACGGACAGAGCGACTACTTTGAAGGAGTAACTCATTCACTGTGTACCCTGGAGTTCGTACCCCACCGTCCGTTGTACGACCTGTTCGTGGACTGGGTAAAAGAAGGTAAAGATCTGGACGACAACCGTCCTCATCAGTATGAGTTCAACAAACTGAACTTGAACTACACCTTGATGAGCAAGCGTAACCTGCTGATTCTGGTAAAAGAACATCTGGTAAACGGTTGGGACGACCCCCGTATGCCGACTCTCTGCGGTTTCCGCCGTCGCGGCTACTCGCCCGAGTCCATCCGCAAATTTGTAGACAAGATAGGTTATACCACTTACGATGCCCTGAATGACTTCGCCCTGCTGGAAAGCGCTGTCCGCGAGGACTTGAACAGCCGTGCTACCCGTGTATCGGCAGTCATCAATCCGGTGAAGCTGATCATTACCAACTATCCCGAAGGACAGGTGGAGGAAATGGAAGCTGTCAACAACCCGGAAGATCCGTCGGCAGGCACACACACCATCGAATTCAGCCGCGAGTTGTGGATAGAACGCGACGATTTCATGGAAGATGCCCCGAAGAAATATTTCCGTATGACTCCGGGACAGGAAGTGCGTCTGAAAAGCGGATACATCGTAAAATGTACAGGCTGCAAGAAAGACGACAACGGCAACGTGGTGGAGGTATATTGCGAATACGATCCCGACAGCAAAACAGGAATGCCGGGCAGCAACCGCAAAATCAAAGGTACGATCCACTGGGTAAGCTGTGCACACTGTCTGCCTGCCGAAGTACGCCTGTATGACCGCCTGTGGAAAGTGGAGAACCCGCGTGATGAGATGGCCGCTATCCGCGAAGCAAAGAACTGCGACGCACTGGAAGCCATGAAAGAAATGATCAACCCCGATTCGTTGAATGTATTAACCAACTGCTATGTAGAAAAATATCTGGCCGATGCCAAACCGCTGGATTACTTGCAGTTCCAGCGCATCGGTTATTTCAATGTGGACAAAGACTCTACACCAGAAAATCTGGTGTTCAACCGCACCGTATCTTTAAAAGATACCTGGAGCAAAATTAATAAATAAAAACAAGCTTATGAACTATGACATGTCTTCTTACTTTGAAGACCCGGAATTTAAAGAAGCATTAGCAAGATACGAGGGTATGGTGGAAAACCATACCCCCGCTTATTTTGAAGCTGATGAACTGACCGATATCGCCGAATATTACGCCTCAAAAGGAAGACATAAAGACGCTGACAAGGCCATAAATCTTGCAATCCAATTGCACCCTGATAACATAGACGCCCTGATTTTCCGGGCACGTTCCTTGATGCTGCTAGGAAAAAAAGAAGAAGCCCAAATGGTGATGCAGCTCATCAACAACCCTGCCGACCGTGAATTCAGATTCCTGCAAGCCGACCTGCTGATAGAGGAGGAACACATGGAAGAGGCCGATAAGATATTACAACAACTGGCCATGGACGAGGAGTATGAACTGGATACGCTGCTAGACATCATTCTGGACTACGTTGACGTCAACCAGAAAGAATACGCCAAGAAGTGGATCGACTGCCTGTTTGCCCATTTCGACATGCAAACCCTGCCGGAAACCAACCAACGTCTTCGCGACGTGCTGTGCGATTATTACAGTACTTTCAACAAACCGAAGTTGGCTATCCCTTACCTGAACATGACTCTGAACGAGTTTCCCTATTCCGTTCAGCATTGGAACGAACTGGGTAAATGCTATCTGCAACAAGAGCAATACGAAAAGGCGCACGAAGCTTTCGATTTCGCATTAGCCATTGATGAAAACAACACAGAGACATTGACCTTGAAAGCATTCCTTTACAGCCAGACAGCAAATATCAAGGAATCTATCAACTATTATCTCCGTCTGGAAAAGGCGACAGAGAAGAAACCTCCCGTTTATATGGCATTGGCTGGTCTCCACTTCGAGATGAAGGATTACGAAACCGCCATGAAGTATACACAAAAGCTGCTAAAACAGAAACAGGAGATAACTGCATTCGAGCTAACCGATATATATAGTATCGCAGCCCTCTGTCATGTAGCCCTGGGACATCCTGAAGAGGGATATATGTATCTGGACCAAGTGCTGAAGCAGAACGGGAACGATGCGGAAACACGTATCTATGCCGGACAGTTTTTCACGATAATGGCAGGCAGCAAGGACATCAGCGAGGAGGAAAGAAAGAATAATATCGACAAGGCGGAGGAACAATTCAACCTCGCCCTGGAATTCACCCCGAAAGAGGAACGGATGGATATTTTGTTCAAAATCGGATCCAAATACTTCGATGAACATCTCTTTGAATATGCCAACCGGTATTTTGAGCAAATAAACAAAGAATTCCCCCACAACGCCCATAGCACTTATTTCTTTCTGATTTATGGCTATCTTTATTTACAGCAACCAGGTCCGTTCATACACTATCTGGCTAAAATCAATAAAGAACTTCCTGATACGTATGCAGCTCTGGGAGTTGATGAAAACGCACAGTTTCCCGACCAGTTATTCAACGAAGCGATACGCGTAATCAAGGACGATATCAGCAAAGGCAAGCTAAACTTAAACAATTATTTATAATTATTTTATGGAATCAGTTGCATTTATTCAATGGTGTCTGGACCACCTGAATTATTGGACAATTACGTTATTAATGGCCATCGAAAGCTCTTTTATCCCCTTCCCCTCGGAAGTGGTAGTGCCTCCTGCCGCTTACAAGGCAGCCGGAGGCAACAGTGACCTGAATGTATTTCTGGTAGTTATATTTGCGACAATCGGAGCCAATATCGGCGCTCTCATCAATTATTACATAGCCTATTTCGTAGGCCGTCCGCTGGTTTATAAATTCGCGAACAGCCGCTTCGGGCACATGTGTCTGATTGATGAAGCCAA
>NZ_JBCOCI010000022.1:32758-45600 GCF_040929485.1 Phocaeicola sp. RTP21198st1_B8_RTP21198_201120
TGAAGCCAAGGTTCAGAACGCGGAACACTACTTTGACAAGCACGGGGCACTCTCCACCTTTATCGGACGTCTTATTCCTGCCGTCCGCCAGCTTATCTCCATTCCTGCCGGTCTGGCCAAGATGAAATTATCCACTTTCCTGCTGTACACAACGCTGGGAGCAGGTATCTGGAATGCCATTCTGGCGGCTATCGGTTACTATCTGCAATCAGTGGTTCCCGAAGAGCAGTTATTGAGTACCGTAACCGAATACAGTCACGAGTTAGGATATTGCTTCATTGCTATCGGTGTTTTAGTGGTAGGTTTCTTGATTTACAAAGGAAGAAAATAAAAAAGAATGAACTTTTTTCCATTTAAATTTGTTATCATTACAGTATCGAACTAAAATATAATAAAATTATGGCAAAAACAGCATTTAAAGGAGCACCGGTGACATTGGCCGGAGAATTTGTAAAAGTAGGAACTTCAGCTCCGGAATTTACATTGGTAAAAGGAGACTTAAGCAATTATACATTAAAGGACGGTAAAGGCAAGTACCTGATTCTGAACATTTTTCCCAGTCTGGATACAGGTGTATGCGCTACTTCCGTACGCAAGTTCAATCAGTTGGCTGCAAACCAGCCCAATACGGTAGTGTTGGCTATCTCTAAAGACCTGCCATTCGCCCAAGGACGCTTCTGCACTACTGAAGGCATCACCAACGTTATTCCTTTGTCTGATTATCGCTATACTTCCGATTTTGCTGAAAAATATGGTGTTCTGATGACCGACGGTCCTTTGGCAGGATTATTGGCACGTTCGGTAGTAGTGGTTGACCCGGAAGGAAAAGTGGTTTATACCGAACTTGTTCCCGAAATAACCCAGGAACCGGATTATGAAGCTGCGTTGAAAGCAGTAAAATAAAAAGCTCCCGAAGGAATAAAGAAAACGGCAGAAGATTTTGTCAATCTGTCTGCATAGGTTTTGGTGGTTTCGGGCATAACTTCAAGAAGTTATGCCCGAAACTTTTATGTGTTATGCCGGAAAGATCTATCATCTTGCATACGAACGATCTATAATCTTACACCCGAAAGATCTATCATCTTGCATCTTCATCTTCTAAGACAAATACCATTGATACATTCGGTGTACTCCCTCTTCTATATCAATCTTATGCTGCCATCCCAGACTATGCAATTTGCTTACATCCGTCAGCTTGCGCATAGTGCCGTCGGGCTTCGTAGCGTCAAAAGTCAGTTTGCCTTGATAGCCCACTTCTTTGACAATCTTATCCGCCAATTGAGCGATGGTGATTTCTTTTCCCGTACCGATATTGATATGGCAGTTACGGATATCCTTGGAACCGGGTGTGTATGTATCCTTAAAGTCCACATGCTCCATGATATAGACACTGGCATCGGCCATTTCCTCACTCCATAAGAATTCACGCAACGGCTTGCCTGTACCCCATAAGGTCACTTCCTGTCCGGAGATGCCGTATTTTTTCAATACAGCCAGAATTTCCTCATCCGTATTCAAACCGCTTACCCCCTCCACAGGGCGGAGATTCATATCTTTACGCACCGCATCCCAATCTCCTTCATTCAGGCATTTTCCCAAATGAATCTTACGAATCATGGCAGGCAGCACATGGCTGTTCTCCAAATGGAAATTATCATTGGGACCGTAAAGGTTCGTGGGCATCACGGCTATGTAATTGGTTCCATATTGCAGGTTAAAACTTTCGCACATCTTCAATCCCGCAATCTTCGCAATAGCGTATGGTTCGTTGGTGTACTCCAACGGTGAAGTCAGCAACACCTCTTCCTTCATGGGTTGTCCGGCATCACGAGGGTAAATGCAAGTGCTTCCCAAAAACAAGAGTTTCTTTACATTGTGACGGAAGCTCTCTCCTATCACATTCTGCTGAATCTGCAAGTTCTGATAAATAAAATCGGCACGGTAAAGACTGTTCGCCATGATACCGCCCACATGTGCCGCCGCTAAAATGACATACTGGGGCTGCTCTTCATCAAAGAACTCCTTCACAGCCTGCCCGTCCAGCAGATCCAGTTCTTTGTGAGAACGGCCTACCAGATTGGTATATCCTTTTTGCTGCAAATTATTCCATATAGCAGAACCCACCAGTCCGTGGTGTCCTGCTACATATATCTTGGCTGTTTTTTCCATTATTCCGCTATTTGAGCCTTTAAATATAGTTTCTTCACGAACTTCATATCATGCTTCACCATGATTTTCACCAGTTCGGGGAAAGAAGTCTTACGGGGATTCCAGCCCAATAAGGTTTTGGCTTTAGTGGGATCACCCAGCAACTGCTCCACTTCGGCAGGACGGAAATACTTAGGATCGACGGCAACCAGTTCCTTGCCCGTCGCCACATCGATGCCTCTTTCATCCACCCCTTTGCCTTCCCAGCGCAACTCAATGCCCACTTCCTTGAAGGCCAAGGTACAGAACTCGCGCACCGTATGGTACTCGCCGGTCGCAATAACAAAATCTTCGGGAGTATCGTGCTGAAGAATCATCCACATACACTCCACATAATCTTTGGCATAGCCCCAGTCACGCAAAGAATCCAGATTTCCCAGATACAGTTTGTCCTGATATCCCTGGGCTATACGTGCGGCAGCCAAAGTAATCTTGCGTGTTACAAAGTTTTCACCACGACGTTCGCTCTCATGGTTGAACAGGATGCCGTTCACGGCAAACATACCGTAACTTTCACGATAATTCTTGGTAATCCAGAAACCATACTGCTTGGCCACCCCATACGGAGAACGGGGATAGAAAGGAGTCGTTTCCTTCTGAGGGACTTCCTGCACCAGTCCGAACAACTCGGAGGTAGATGCCTGATAAATCTTGGTCTTTTTTTCCAGACCCAGGATCCGGACAGCTTCCAACATACGCAGCGTGCCTACCGCATCCGCTTCCGCAGTGTACTCGGGCACATCGAAACTTACTTTCACATGGCTCTGAGCAGCCAGATTATAGATTTCATCGGGCTGTACAGCCTGAATGATACGTATCAGCGAACTACTGTCGGTCATATCCCCCCAATGCAGGTTCACCAAACGGGTCTTTTGCATATCACGAACCCACTCGTCCAGATAGAGATGTTCTATACGACCTGTGTTGAATGAAGAAGAACGGCGCAGAATACCGTGAACCTCATATCCCTTTTCAATCAAAAACTCTGCCAGGAATGAACCGTCCTGACCTGTAATACCTGAAATTAAAGCAACTTTTTTCATTTCGTTTATTGTAAATGGCCTCATGCAGGCCTTCTAAGTTATTTCATATCACATAGCTATCTACCGCTATCTGCCTTTCGGCATGACAAAGGACAAAATGACCAAACAGAACGGCAGATAACAGACAGCATACACTCCATGTATGCAGAAATAAAATATATACAAGAAAGAATACTTACTCCGCCGAGAATTCTTTGATGCGCTGTTCCTCGCTCAACCGGCAGATCAACAATGTGTTATTCTTCTCAGCAACGATATATCCGTCCAGTCCCTGTACCACCACCCTCTTTTCCTGTGTAGTGTGAATCACACAGTTACGGGTTTCATACAACTTTATATTCTCACCTATCTGCGTATTATTATGGGCATCTTTCGGCAAATTCTCGTGCAACGATCCCCAAGTACCCAAATCACTCCATCCAAAGCTGGCAGGAAGGACAAAAATCTCATCCGCCTTCTCCATAATGGCATAATCCACCGAAATATTCTCGCACAAAGGGAAATTCTGGTTAATCATTTCCTGCTCCTTGTCCGTATAATAATAAGGAAGCAAACGCTCGAACACCTTCGAAATGGCAGGCTGATATACGCGCAGGGCATTCACCACCGTATTTACATTCCACACAAAAATACCGGCATTCCAGAAGAAATTATTTTTTTGAATATAGCGCCGGGCTGTTTCCAGATCAGGTTTCTCTTTAAAAGAATACACCCGGAATACTTCCTTATTGGCGGTAGAAGGTACACTGAGATCAGCTTCAATGTAACCGTAGCCCGTCTCAGGACGAGTAGGTTTCATGCCCAGGGTAAGGATAGCGTCCGAATCGGCCGTAAAATTCATCGCCGAATTAATCACCCGCTGAAACTCCGCAATATTCATCACAATGTGGTCGCTGGGGGTCACCACCATATTGGCCTTAGGATTACGTGCCTTTATTTTCCAACTGACGTATGCTATACAAGGAGCCGTATTGCGACGGCAAGGCTCACGCAAGATATGATCATCAGCAATATCGGGCAACTGCTCCTTTACAGTGTCCGCATACTTCTCTGATGTCACCACCCAAATATTTTCCGGAGGACAGATCCCCTGGAAACGGTCAGCCGTAAGTTGGATCAATGTACGGCCGCAACCCAGTACATCAATAAATTGCTTAGGATAATCAGGAGTACTCATCGGCCAGAAACGGCTTCCAACACCTCCGGCCATTATAACGAGGTGATTATTCTTGATGTTCATATGATTCATTTTTTACGTTGTATGACCGCAAAGATAAGTATTATTTTTTAAAAAAAGTATTGCGTTTTAATTTATATGTTCTATATTTGCATACGACTAACATTTTTTTTGTCATGAAACAACCGACAACTGAAAACTCTGATATAATTAAACTAGTAGCGATATTAGGTGATTTTGCCTTGTTGAACCTTTCTATGATACTTGTGTTTTTTATTCTGAAAGGAATAGATTCACAGGCCATAGCCCATATTTCATTGAAAACCTACCTACTGACTTCCAACCTGTGCTATATTCCATGCATATCCATCTTTGGGGTCATACTGCACAACCGCATAGTGCGTCCGGAACAGATTGTAGGCCGTCCGTTAGGAACAATCAGCTTGCATGTAGTCATCTTCCTCACGGTGCTGGCCATTATTAAAGTAGATAACTTCTCACGCATCTATCTGCTTGTTTTCTATCTGTCTTTCATACCTTTAGCTATAGGATGGCGGCTGACATTGCGGTTCTTTGTGAAAATGTTCCGCCGCAGTGGCAGGAACCTGCACGCCACTGTACTGATAGGTGACGGGGACAATATGGTGGAGCTATACCATACGTTGAACGATTTGACTTACGGATACAGGGTTTTAGGCATTTTCTATGATGAGAAGGACTCTAATTACCCCAAAGGGATTCCCTTTAAAGGTCCTGTAAACCAATTATTTGAATGGTTGTCTCATAACACCGTGCACGAACTGTACTGCGGTCTGCCATCCAGCAGAAAGGATGATATTCTAGCCATCATGAACTATTGCGAGAACAATCTGATCCGCTTCTATAGCGTACCTCATGTACGTAATTACATAAAGCGTCAGCTGCAACTGGAATTATTGGGTGAAGTTCCTGTATTGTCCATCCGTACCGAACCGTTGCAGAACCCGGTAAACAGACTGGCAAAACGGTTATTTGATTTGACATTTTCCTCTCTGTTTTTACTTACAATTTTTCCATTTATATACCTATTTGTAGGTCTTATTATTAAAATTTCATCACCTGGTCCCATTTTCTTCAAACAGGAGAGAAACGGGGAAAACGGGAAAATTTTTAAATGCTATAAGTTCCGTTCCATGAAAGTGAATGCATTGTCCGATTCATTGCAGGCTACCAAGAATGATCCCCGCAAGACCAAGTTCGGCAACTTCCTGCGAAAGAGCAATCTGGACGAACTGCCGCAATTCATTAATGTTTTCAAAGGAGAAATGTCTATTGTAGGTCCCAGACCCCATATGCTGAAACATACAGAGGAATATTCCCAACTGATTAACAAATACATGATGCGCCACCTTGTCAAACCCGGAATCACCGGATGGGCGCAAGTCACCGGCTATCGGGGAGAAACCAAAGAACTTTCCCAAATGGAAGGCAGGGTAAGAAGAGACCTGTGGTATATTGAGAACTGGACTTTCCTGCTCGACATCCGCATCATGATAAAAACAGTAACCAACATGTTCCGGGGCGAGAAAAACGCCTATTAATTCAAATCGTAGGAACATTATAAAAAATAAAAAGATATGAAAGGTATTGTACTAGCCGGAGGTTCGGGCACGCGCCTCTATCCTATTACCAAAGGAGTATCCAAACAGTTGCTCCCTGTCTTCGACAAACCCATGATTTATTATCCTATATCGGTACTTATGCTGGCCGGCATACGGGAAATACTCATTATCTCAACCCCATACGACTTACCGAGCTTCAAAAGACTGTTAGGAGACGGAAGCGATTTCGGAGTACGCTTTGAATATGCGGAACAGCCTTCGCCCGACGGACTGGCTCAGGCCTTTATCATCGGCGAGAAATTCATCGGAAATGATTCCGTCTGCCTTGTACTGGGTGATAACATATTCCACGGCAACGGTCTGTCCGCCATGTTGAGAGAATCCGTACGTGCTGCCGAAGAGGACAAGAAAGCAACAGTATTCGGCTATTGGGTCAGTGATCCCGAAAGATATGGCGTAGCGGAATTCGACAAGGATGGCAATTGTCTCTCTATTGAAGAAAAACCTGCCCAACCTAAGTCCAACTATGCCGTGGTGGGACTCTATTTCTACCCCAACAAGGTAGTGGAAGTAGCCAAGAATATCAAGCCTTCGGCACGGGGAGAACTGGAAATCACCACCGTAAACCAGCAATTTCTTCAGGACAAGGAATTGAAAGTACAAACATTGGGCAGAGGTTTCGCATGGCTGGATACCGGTACTCACGACTCGCTGGCCGAGGCAAGTACCTACATCGAAGTCATTGAAAAGCGCCAGGGGCTGAAAGTGGCGTGCCTTGAGGGCATAGCTTTGAGAAAAGGCTGGATTACCCCGGAAAAGATGCAGGAACTGGCTCAGCCGATGCTTAAAAACCAATACGGACAATATTTACTGAAAGTTATAAAAGAACTGGGATTAGAATAATGGAAGTTATAAAAACAGCAATAGACGGGGTTTTCATTTTGGAACCCCGTATTTTTAATGATGCAAGAGGGTATTTCTTTGAAAGCTTCTCGGGACGTGAATTTGAAGAAAAAGTATGCAGGACTACATTTGTACAGGATAATGAGAGTTTCTCCACTTATGGTGTATTACGCGGCCTGCATTTCCAGAAACCTCCTTTCACACAAAGCAAACTGGTGCGTGTAATCAAGGGAGCAGTACTGGATGTGGCTGTAGATATCCGGAAAGGTTCTCCCACTTTTGGAAAGCATGTAGCTGTAGAATTGACTGGAGAGAATCACCGGCAGTTTTTTATCCCCCGCGGATTCGCACACGGCTTTGCGGTACTAAGTGACGAAGTGTTGTTCCAATACAAATGTGACCATTATTATGCTCCGCAAAGCGAAGGAGGAATCGCATGGGACGACCCCGATCTAGGCATAGACTGGCGACTTCCGGCCGACAAGGTTATTTTGTCCGACAAGGACAAGAAACATCCGAGATTGAAAGACTATCAAACGGATTTCGACTTTAATCAAAGTTTATATTAAAGGCAGTTTTGATTCTGCGTTTGTTTGGTTTTTGCCAGTGAAATTAAAAAAACCGAAAACTGCACACAGGACTATCGTAACGTTCAGGACAACATTTTCGAAGATTGACCTATAAAAACAGGGTGCATCTCTCATAGGAGATACACCCTGTTTTTATAGGTCAATATCTTTATATCACTTCTTCTCCATCCCCTCCTGAGGAGCATTAAGTCCTGCCTTCAGATTTTCAAAGAATTCACGTCCGAACAAGATCCATGCAGAAGCGCCCGCCACTGCCAGGAAAATAAATCCGACAAGAATCACCTTCTTGCTGGTTCCCGAAGGCAGCAACGGCACACTGGCAGGTTCCACAACGGCAAATACAGGTTTGGCTTCCTGTACTTTAGCCCGTGCCACCTGCAATTGGGTAGCCACCTGGCTATACACCTGATATGCCAGATTCATATCATTCTGCAATCGTTCTCTCTCCGTCAAAGCACTTTGAAGAACAACCCCCTTGTTAGCATCCATGTAATTGGCATAATTCTGCTGGGCTACATAATACTCCTGCTGGCGTTCCTTATACAATTGTTCCAGATAAGCACAATCCTGCTGGGCTTTAGAGACCCTGTACGCTGTGATATACTCTTGAAGTTTCACCACTACCGTATCTGTAATGGCGGCCGTAACCATCGGGTCCTGCAAAGTCACCGTCACTGTGGTGATGCCGGTTTTCTTATCCACATCAGCAGTAATAGCCTTACGCATGGCTTCCACTTTCTTCGCCTGATCTTCTGTCAGATGGAAAGGATCCAGCTTATTCCCTTCTTCCTCTTCCTTATCGGAGAAGAGAGATTTCACCCCACCTATAGCCGCCCCGGGCAATCCCATCACAGCACCCCACCACGGAGCTTTCTGCTCATCAAGATAAGCTACAAAAGTAGTATCCACCTCACCGTCCAACGTGGTGACATGTGCATTAAACAGTTCCAGAATGAAAGGAGTAGACGCTACTATATCCGGGAAAAGAGATACGTTCAACGCATCCGCCTCACTGCCCAGACTCATGCCGCCGATCCCCAGCATGGCAGCCATTCCCGACAGGCTCCCCCCGCCGCTTTTGCCGGATTCGGGAGACAATGTCACTTCCACCGTATATTGTTTGGGAATACTCAGAGCAATAATCACCCCTACAATAGCACCTATTCCGGCAGCCTTCAACAGCACCTTTCGGGCAGCCCACAACTTACGGACATACTCCATCAAATCAATTTCCAACTCCTCGTCTTCCCGTGGCCTTTCCTTATTATTCGTATAATTCTTATCTTCCGCCATACTGTTTCTATTTTAAGATATTAGCAATAGATGCAATCATAGTAGCCAATGACGCACTGGTGGTTGCTATGGACAAGGTGTTCTGCAAAGACCAGTTGCTCTTTTCCTTCACCGGAACAATCACCTCACATCCCGGCTGGATCAGCTCACGGCTACCTTTCTTCGCTCTCTTCACCTGACCGTTCATATATACAATATACGCCTTGCTCTTCTTCGCACGGAAACCGTAACCTCCGGCCTGCTCGATATAATATTTCAACGTCTTGCCATCTTCAAATGAAACGGTATTGGGATACATCACAGCCCCACTGATACGTACCGTATTGTTGTATTCAGGAATTTCAATCACATCCCCCTCACGCAATACGATATCCGCACTGGAGCCGGGTTTAAGCATCGCTCTTTCCAGATCGATACCCACATAATAGATATCTCCCAAGTCCAGCCGGTTGACATCAATGGAGTCCTTTCCTGTCTTGGCCATATCCAGAACCGTTTCCATACGTTTGCGTTCATCGTCATTGATACGACGGCTTAAACGGGCCCCTTTGATATAAGCAAACGGAGTCACTCCACCTGCCTTCTTGATCAAATCGGAAAGACGTTCACTCTTCTCTGTCAGCGCATAATCACCTTCATATAAAACCTCACCGGTCACTTGCACATTCACCTGTTCCTGATAAGCAGGACTCTTACGCACATATACTTGATCGTACGGTTGCAACACAAAACCCGGTTCTCCGTCTATCACAAAACCGTCTTTCAGAGAAAACGAGTACATTTGTCCTATGGTGGAAACCGCTTCCGTACCTTTGCTATCCTTGATACGGCGGGAAACATCCACACGGACGGTAGAAGCCGATTCTTTCAACCCGCCAGCCTGGATTATAATATCCTCCAAAGTCGTATTGTCGGCAAAAGCGAACTCACCCGGACGGGCAACCTCACCATACACCATGATAGTTCCCACATCCTCCAAGTCATGAATACTGGGAATATAAAGCACATCATTACGCTGTAAAGGTACATCGGGCGCAGTACCGGCCATGATACCTTTTATATCTACTTGAATAACCTCTTTCTTCAAATTCTCACGCTCGCGATGCAACACTGCACGTCCTGTAAAGGCATCACCCATAAGACCTTCAGCCTTTTCCACCAGTTGGCGGACTGTATTCAAAGTTCCTCCGAACTGATAAATGCCCGGACGATAGACAGCACCCTTGATTTCAAGTTTATTCTCAAAACGATCCAGAATAGCTTCAGCAGTCAGCACATCACCATCTTTTACCTGAAATACGGAATAATCAATATCATCAATCGTATAAATCTGATACTCCTTTCCATTTTGACGAATCATGCGGAGAGAACGGGTATAGGCATCCCCCGAGAATCCACCGGCATATTTCAACAATGTGGCAACACTTTCGTTGTTTTTCATCTCGTATTTCATGGGGCGTTTCACATTACCCTCTATGCTAACCAACGCCTCGTATGGAGGAACAATGATCACATCGCCTTCCTGCAGACGGATATCATCATTGATTTTACCTTTCATAATAAAATCGTACACATCTACGGTAGCGATCTTCTGTCCTCCGCGCACTACTTGTATATTACGCAAACTACCGATATCGCTCACACCACCGGCACGGTACAGTGCATGAAACACGGTAGAGAAAGAAGACAATGCATAAGTTCCCGGTTGGAACACTTCTCCCATCACATTCACCTGGATAGTCCGGCTGTTTCCCAAAGTAACCTTGATTTGTGAGGACGGGTTCTGTTCATTATCAAGCCCTGCATAAATCTTATTCAGTTCTTTACGCAAATATTGGTTGGCTTCGGCAATAGTCATACCGTTCAGATAAATTAATCCCAAATCGGGGATCGTGATAGATCCGTCCGGAGATACATTATCGCGGATGGTAGCCTGGTTTGTACCCCAGATATCAATGATTACCTCATCACCCGGCCCCAGACGATAATTAAGAGGAGTAGCCAGATTCACACTCGGCTCGAATGTAAGGTTTCTGGTTTCAAAAATGTCCCGTCCATACACCTTATCCTTCTGCATATCTTCCATATCGCCCATGCCCATCCCCTCGTAATAACGATTGGCAGAAACACTGTCCAACGAGTTCTTCCCTACCACTCTGTCCGCAGCTGAACGTTGGTCGAAAGTAAAATTCTCTGTTACATAGATATCTTCCTGAGTCTTTGTCTTTTCACGCAAACGGTTCCGATTTTGCATCGTTGCATTTGCATCTTTATCAGCAGACCCATTTTGCTGTTCATAAAGTTTCTTTACACGCTTAGCCTGTTCTTGTGTCACTCCTCTACGGGCTAACTCTGTAGCAATCTGACGTTGGTCTTTTCCTTGTTGCATGCCCGTCTTCACATATTCCAACACCTGTTGGTCACTCATAGATTGCTGTGCAAGCACAGAACCCGAGAGGGCAAAAACTAAGACCAGTACGGATAATAGTTTTTTTATCATATAAATTCAATAAACTTAGTAATTTAGCAGCCGCAAAGGTAGATATTATTTTCGATATAGGCGAGTATTATTTCATAAAATATCCCTCTAACAAATATAAAAACGGCTGCCACCTGACGGTGTACAGCCGTTTATTCTTTAATAATCCGTTAGCAGAATTCATTCAGACTTCATTGCACAGCCCTCCTTATTTAAAAAAGGTCTGCAAGGGTAAAACTTGTGCAATACCGCCCGGCCGGATCAGCAATACATATTGACGATGGCTTCGTACAATTCCTGTTTACCGCTTACTTGCTTGGGCTCACCATTCTGCTTAGCATAAGCCACTACATCTTCCAGTGTCAGCTTGCCTTCTTCAAATTCTTTACCTTTGCCACTGTCGAATGAAGCATAACGGTCTGACAACATCTTGCAGTAAGGAGATTCATTAAGCAAAGCAGCAGCACTTTCCAATGCACGCGCCATAGCATCCATACCTGCAATATGGGCGATAAAGATATCTTCCAGATCAGTAGAGTTACGACGTGTCTTGGCATCGAAGTTGGTACCGCCATTACCCAAACCGCCGTTGCGGATAATCTGCATCATGGCCTGGGTCAGTTCGTAATTGTCGATAGGGAACTGGTCTGTATCCCATCCGTTCTGATAATCGCCACGGTTAGCGTCAATAGATCCCAACATTCCGTTATCTACCGCAACAGCCAGTTCATGTTCAAATGTATGACCAGCCAACGTAGCATGATTCACTTCAATGTTCACCTTGAAATCCTTGTCCAGTCCGTGAGTTTTCAAGAACCCTACCACAGTTTCGGTATCCACATCATATTGATGCTTAGTCGGCTCCATCGGTTTGGGCTCAATCAGGAAAGTACCTGTAAATCCTTTGCTCCGGGCATAATCGCGAGCGATGGTCAACATCTGAGCCAGATGTTCTTTCTCACGCTTCTGATCTGTATTCAATAAAGACATATACCCTTCACGTCCACCCCAGAACACGTAATTGGAGCCACCCAGTTCGATGGTAGCGTCAATAGCGTTCTTTATCTGGACAGCAGCGCGGGCAACCACATCAAATTCGGGGTTTGTAGCAGCACCGTTCATATAGCGTGCATGACCAAAAACATTTGCCGTGCCCCATAACAATTTGATTCCGGTTTCAGCCTGTTTCTGTTTGGCATAAGCAACTATCTCTTTCAGATTCGCTTCATATTCCTCGATTGTATCGGCTTCCTCACACAAGTCCACATCATGGAAACAATAATATTCGATTCCCATTTTCTGCATGAATTCAAAGCCGGCATCCATCTTATTCTTGGCAGCCTGCACCTTATCGGCATCGCCGTTCCAAGGGAATTTCTTTGTTCCGCCGCCAAACTGGTCACCGCCCTCGGCACACAAAGTATGCCACCATGCCATAGCAAACTTCAACCAGTCTTTCATCTTCTTGCCGTTTATTACCTTTTCAGCATCATAATAACGGAACGCCATCGGGTTCTTACTTTCCTTACCTTCAAATTTAATCTTTCC
>NZ_JBCOCI010000022.1:45610-60982 GCF_040929485.1 Phocaeicola sp. RTP21198st1_B8_RTP21198_201120
GTAGCCATCATTCTTTACTTATTTTAATAACTTGTTCTAATTTATCTACTATCTTTTTTCAACACGCAAGCGGATAGCCATTTCTTTATCCGAAGGTCCTTAAAAGGCAGCCATCGCTCTCTCCAGATTAGATTTCCAGCGGGCATACGCATCATCATAAGCAGTGCGCTGTGCCACATCAGGCTCTATCACCTCCAATTTTTCCAATGTGGCAAATGCCTCGTTGTTATCTTTATAAACACCCGCGCCTATGCCGGCCCCCTTGGCGGCGCCCACCGATCCATCCGTGTCATACAGTTCGATTACAGCCCCTGTCACTCCCGCCAATGTTTCGCGGAAAATAGGACTGAGAAACATATTGGCATGTCCGGCATGAATCTTCTGTACAGGGATACCCATCTGCTCCATGATATCAATACCGTATTTAAACGAGAACACGATCCCTTCCTGTGCGGCACGAACAATATGCTGCTTTCCATGCAAGTTAAAATTAACTCCACATATAGAGCATCCTGTCTCTTTATTTTCCAGCATACGCTCCGCCCCGTTACCAAAAGGAAGAATACTTACTCCGGCACTGCCGACAGGAGCCTGTGCCGCCAGCCTGTTCATATCACTGTAAGAAATACCTCCGGGAGCCACATTACGTTTCACCCACGAATTCAATATACCGGTACCATTGATACACAACAACACTCCCAGACGGGTCTGCTCAGCGGTATGATTTACATGGGCAAAAGTATTCACCCGGGATTTCGGATCATAATTTACCTCACCGTTCACGCCATATACCACTCCCGATGTTCCTGCCGTAGAAGCAATCTCTCCCGGATTGAACACATTGAGCGACAAAGCATTATTAGGCTGATCTCCGGCGCGATAGGTTACAGGAATTCCCTCTTTCAGGCCCAATTCTTTGGCAGCCCATGCATTTACACGCCCCTGCTCGCCAAAAGTCGGTTTGATATCAGCTATCAGCGAACGGTCGAATCCATAATAATCCATCAGGAAGCCCGCGACATCATTTGCCTGAAAATCCCAGAACATCCCTTCGGACAAACCGGACACCGTGGTACAAATATCCCCTGTCAGTTTCATAGCGATATAATCGCCGGGCAGCATTATTTTATAAATACGTTCGTACACAGCAGGCTCATTCTCTTTAATCCATGCCAGTTTGGAAGCGGTAAAATTCCCCGGAGAGTTCAGCAGATGAGAAAGACATTGCGTTTCCCCCAATGCCTCAAACGCTTTCTGCCCGTATGGAACCGCCCGTGAATCACACCATATAATAGCCGGACGTAATACATTTTGCCCTTTATCCACACAAACCAGTCCGTGCATCTGATAAGAGATACCGATAGCGGCAATTCCATCCGGACCGATCCCACTCCCGGCCATGACAGCCTGAGTTGACAATTTCAGATTTTCCCACCAATTTTGCGGATCCTGCTCAGCCCATCCGGGGCGGGCAGCCATAATAGCAGCCTCTGTTTTAGGGAAGAATGCAGAAGAGACACACTTTCCGGTTTCTGCATTTACCAAACTCGCCTTTACCGACGAACTGCCAATATCATAACCTAATAGGTACATTTAAATTGAAAATTTAAGAATTTAAAAATAATAGTCTCTGTCCCGATGCTTATCAGCATTATCCTTCCAAGGAAAGGCCGGTGAAGAATCCCAAAGCATGTACCGATTCCCCGAAACGACCAGGCGGAGTATTCTCACAGCAATCACAACAAGGCTAAAGTTATCTGTCTGTTATCACTTCGTTCCCGACTTATTATATATTGAACGATCGAACTTATAGAAGCGTGCCGCCCTGTGGCATACGCCTACCTGTTTTTCCTCCAAAGGTACTACATATGGCATCAACGCTATCTTCTTATGGAAGTTCCTTACATCAAACACCTTATCATAAATCAACTGATAGACAGTCCGCAGCTGGGCTGCCGTAAACTTCCGGGGAAGCAAGTCGAACATTACGGAAGGGGCATATTCCACATAATGGCGTATATGTACCAATGCATCCTGCAAAATCTGGAAATGATCGAACGCCAGGCTTTTCACCTCCGTCACAGGCGTCCAGCAAGCATCGTATTTATCAGACAGCTGTTCGAACCGTCTGTCAATCTTCACCAATGTCAGATAAGCGATAGTCACAATGCGGTCTATTTTCTTCTCGTCCAAACGATGAAAACGTTCCAGCCACAACACATCCTTAGGGTTACGGGTACGGTTTTTCGATCCATACGCCTTAAACTGTGTCAGCTTCACATTCTTCAGTCCCGTCAGCTCATTCAACACTCGTTTGGCCGCCTCATCCAGATCCTCATCGTCATAGATAAGGCTACCCGGCAATTTCATGTTATTATATCCGTCTTCGGACTGTTTCCCCACCTGCCTTACCAACAGGACACGGAACTGCTCTCCATCAAAACCAATCAGCACACAGTCCACAGATACATGTAAATTAATCGTCTGGTTTATTTCCGACATAGTAATATGGCTTTTATCATTTCCGGCAGCAAAGATAAATACTATTTTTTGAATTATACAAAACAATATATTTATTTTTATTATGTTCTAAAACACTATTTTTCAATATAATAAATATCATCTATTATACAATATAATATCTTAACCTTATCATATACACTACAATATATAATATACAGGAATTGTCTCGTCTTCTTTTTTTCCTTTTTCCAAAGGACTTTTATTCCATTCAATCTCCTATTTCAGACGTTTGGTTAAAAAAAAGCAATCTTTACGCCAAAAAATTAATAGAATAAAGTTGTTTATTCACAATAATTTTCTTTACTTTTGCCCATTAAAATCTAAAGATTACTCTATGAGAAAGAAAATTTTGGTCTTGGACGACAAAATAGCAATTGCAAAAGTCCTTTCAATCTATCTGGCCAGTGATTATGATTGTATTTGGTTACCGAATGGCATCGAAGGAGTAAAATGGCTTCAGGAAGGTAACATACCAGATTTGATTATATCAGATATCCGTATGCCCGAAATGCGTGGAGACGAGTTTCTGGAATGGATAAAATCCAATCAGCTATTCAAACACATTCCGGTGATTATGCTAAGCAGCGAAGACAGTACCACAGAGCGCATCCGCCTGTTACAAGAAGGCGCGGAAGACTATATTGTCAAACCTTTCAATCCCATGGAGTTAAAAGTAAGAATTAAGAAAATTATTGAGTAAATCAGCATGACCTTTCTGCTTTATATAGGAAAGAACAAGGATTTTTTGCGCAAATTCAGCAAGCTCGAAAATGTCCAGATGATTTATGCCCAAAACTACCAGGATGCCATTACAATTTGTGTCAGGCTGAAAGTACGTGAGAACATCATTGTCCTTCACGAACAAGGGGAGATGAACGGAGATATTGAACAGGTCGGTGCTTTTAGAAAAAAGTTCTATCAGGCATATGTCGTACTCATTACGGACAGGCTGAGTCCCGAAGCCAGCAAAGTCTATCTGAACAGCGGAATAAACGATACCGTCAGTTTGCACATCACCACCGCCCAGTTAAGGCAGAAAATAGACATCATCAATAAACGGCAGGAACTGCTATATGCACATAACTGGAAGAAAAAAGACGTCAGGCATTTTATCCTTCCCCAATGGAAGCGCTGCTTCGATATTCTTTTCTCCGGTACAGCATTAGTTTTTCTGTCACCAGTCTTTCTGCTGACTGCCATAGCCATACGTCTGGAGAGCAAAGGACCTGTTATTTACAAATCCAAAAGGGTAGGAACGAATTATACCATTTTTAATTTCCTGAAGTTCCGTTCCATGTATACGGACGCCGATAAAAAACTGAAAGACCTTTCCGGTCAGAACCAATACCTGCCGGAAGGTATTCCGGAGATTACCGAAGATTTCTCGATGGAAGAATTAGAAGGGCTGATATTTGGAGATGACGGTGTTATAGATAATGGCGGAATGCTGGTTTCCGATGACTTCATCATTCCGGAAGAAGAGTTCATTTCCAAACAAAACGCACTGGATGAAAGTCCTTTCATAAAAATAGAAAAAGACCCGCGAGTCACCAAAGTAGGACGCGTTTTACGAAAATACAGCCTGGATGAGCTACCTCAACTGGTCAACATATTGAAAGGCGATATGTCTGTGGTGGGTAACCGTCCTCTTCCACTCTATGAAGCCGAACGTCTGACAAACGATGAAAGTATCGAACGCTTCATGGCGCCTGCCGGGCTGACCGGTTTGTGGCAGGTAGAAAAGCGGGGGGATGCCGGAAAATTATCCGCTAAAGAACGCAAAGAATTAGATTTGAAATACGGTAAAGAATTCTCCTTTTTTCTGGATATGAAAATCCTGTTCAAGACTTTGACAGCTTTTGTCCAAAAAGGAGATGTTTAAATAATTTGTTTTAGGAATAAAAAGGGGATTTATTATATGGATAAAGTATGTCTTTTTGTCATCTGTATGTATTGTTCTATCCATCACTTAAGCGCACAACAGGAAGAACAACAAACACAACCGGTACAGCAACCTCTTGTGACACAAGATGATATATTGGGGAATATGAATGTGGATTATGCGAAGATAAAGCTGCCTCCGTTAAGTGTCCTTTATGAGAATGCACGCAGCACTCCAAGCTTACAGATTTTAGAGAAAGAGAAACTGTTACAGAAAAAGTTACTATCGAAAGAGAAAAGGAACTGGCTGGGGTTTATCCAAGCCGGCGGAAGTGCTTCTTACGGTATAGCAGACAATGTGGCCAGCAATACGGATGTCAACACCCCACTTATTTACAGGTATGTAGGTACAGAACAAACTTCGTGGAACGTGGGAGGCGGCATCAGTATTCCTTTTGAAAAGCTGTTCGACCTCCGGGGAGGAATCAAGCGCCAGCGAATCCAAGTGGATATTGCCGAGTTAAGAAAACAGGAAGCATACGAAACTCTTAAAATACAAATAGCTCATTTATATGTTCAGATTTTATCTAATATAGAAACATTGCAAAGATCAGCTGAAAATATAGCTTTATATAAAGGTGCATCGGCTGTTGCAGAACAGGAATATAGAAACAGACGTACCTCTATTCATGATGTGGCCAAGACTAAAGAGCAGGAATTTGCCGCTAATCAAGACTTTGCCTTACTACGCTCTACTATTAACGACCAACTGCTGACCCTTGAAATAATCTCCCACACCCCCATCTTGACCATACAAGGAGAAAAGGACGTTCAAGAAACAACGATACAGGAACAGGAAGAAAACAAGAGGCAAAGTAAGAAAAAAGACAAAAAGGAATAAGAAACATGGAATTATTTAAATATATAATCAAGTTTATCTATCGTATCCGTTGGTGGATGGTTATATTTCCATGTATAGCCGGTATCATAGCGTGGTTCCTTACCAGAAGTCTGGAAAAAACGTATGATGTGAAAACCACCATCTTTACAGGAATCATCTCCGGATACAACGTAGATGCCACCGATACCAGAAATGCCACTGTGCACATGAGTAATTTAATGAATATCATTACGACGGAACGCACACTGAAAATAGTATCTCTGAAACTGCTTGCCCGCTGTTTGGTTTATGGAGATGCCGAAAGAAACACCAGTTATATTTCAGCCATACATTACCAGCAGCTAGTTTCCGGCATTCCACGAGAGTTACAGGCATTGATAGACAAGCAAAACGAAGAGAAAACCTATCATAATCTGGTAGCTTTTGAACGCCCGTCCATCAATAATTTTATCTACCAACTACTCAATTATACCCACCCTTATTTCAGCGTACCTCTACTCTCACAACATATAAAAGTAGCCAGGTTGGGAAACAGCGATATGATCGAGATTGCTTATAGTGCCAACGATCCGGGAATAGCTTATAACACACTTGAGATACTGAATGAAGAATTTGTCAAACAATACCATGAACTACGCTATGGAGAAACAGACAATGTTATCAAGTTCTTTCAAGAAGAACTGGCCAGATTAGGCAAAATGCTGACTGCCGCCGAGGATTCTTTAATCGAGTACAATATAGAAAACCGCATCATCAACTACGGAGAACAAACCAAACAAGTGGCAAGCATGGACGCTGCTTACCGGATGATGGACAATGATTTACTTGTCAATTACTCTACCAGTAAGGCGTTGATCGATTTCTATGAATATAAATTAGGTGATGTGGCCAAATTGATCCGTACCAACAATGAGTTTATGGACAAACTTCATCAAATGTCCCAATTGAACACTCAGATCTCAACCATGGAAATCACTCCGGACGAAAAGAACCGGAAGAAACTGGAGGAACAAAAAAACATGTTAAGTAACGCCGAACAAAACATCAACAATCTCGCCCTGAAACTAAGTGCTGAAGCTGCAAGTACAAACAATGTATCTTATGAAACACTCATCAGCCAGTGGCTTGACCAAATAGTCCTTGCCGAAAAGACTAAAGCCCAAATGGAAGCACGAGATATAATGAGAGAGAATTTAAATGAAGATTTCCTTTATTTCTCCCCCATCGGCGCCACCCTGGGCCGGAAAGAAAGGCATATCGGCTTTGTGGAAAGCAACTATATGTCTACCATGGGGGCCTTAAATGCAGCCATCTTGCGACAAAAGAATCTGGAAATGACTTCGGCTTCATTAAAAATCATGAACCCGCCCCTGTTTCCATTGACCTCCTCCCCCACCAATGCACGCATGATTATACTTGCATCCATACTGGGTACTTTACTTTTCATCATTGGTTATTTTCTGATTATCGAAATACTGGACCGTACCCTCAGAGACAAAATACGTACAGAACGAATCACCGGAGGAACAGTTATCGGCGCATATCCTAAAGAAAGCAAGTTAAGATACAGACGTTATAATAAAGCCATAAACGAAATGGCCGTCAAGCAACTCAGCACCGCTTTATTGCCTCATCTAAATACACAGGAACAGCGAGTTATCAATTTGTTAAGTACAGAAGAGAAAGACGGAAAGACCCATGTCGCCCGCCTGATAGAGGAATATTGGAACAACATCGGCTTAAACGTCCGCCGCATTACATACGATGAAGATTTTCTAAGCGAAGACAGCCAATATGTACAGGCAAACAATTTGAAAGAACTATGTCCCGATCTGGAAAAGGATGAAATTCTTCTAATCGAACACCCGGTCCTGAAAAGCAATCCTCTGCCTCCGGCTTTGTTAAATGAAGCATCCATCAATCTGCTGGTTGTCCGTGCCAACCGTACTTGGAAAAATACGGATCAGGCACTGTATGAACATTTGTTACAAGTTAAACAAAAAGAAGTACCCCTCCTTTTCTATCTGACACAAGCAGACAGAAATACAGTGGAAGATTTTACAGGACAATTACCTCCTTACACGAACTTTAAGAATATGGAATACAGGCTGTTTCAACTCGGACTGACCGCCATTGAATACAAAGGAAAATAGATAATGATAGCAAAAGAAATAAATATAACCCATACAGGTCAAATTCTAGCCAGCTTTATTATCGGGCTGTGCTTATGCCTATGGACAGCCCTCAACATGAAACCTGCCATAGGAGTTGCAATAGGGTTCATACCTTTTGCCACGCTTTTTATTTTTATATGCATAAACAAACCCGCTATTCTGCTGGCCATCACCTTTATGCTGAATTACCTGATAATGGGAATTAACAGATATCATTCCATCCCTATTGCCATTACCAATATCTTTGACTTGCTCTACGGCATCATGTTGGCCCTTATTCTTCTGAAACAGTTGCAAAGCAATCATCATTTCAGAAGAATACTGAACGTCTATACCTGCATCACATTGGTCTGGCTGCTATATTGTATCATCAACATAGGTAATGGTATAACCGGTGAATTTTACATGGAAGCATGGCTTCGTATTTTAAGACCCTGGGCCTTATACCCTATTCTGACCTGTATTATTCTATCCATACACTGCAATCGCTACACTTTTATCCATTACTTTTTAATACTATGGGGTATCATGACCCTACTGGCTGCCGCAAAAGGATATTGGCAAAAGAACAAAGGTTTTGACAGTACCGAGCTAAGCTGGTTGTGGGCCTACGGAGCACGTACCCATTTTATCCATTCCGGTATCCGCTATTTCTCATTTTTCACTGACGCGGGTCTTTTCGGTGCCAGCATGGGATTATCCTGCACTGTTTTCACGCTTACTTTTTTCTATACAAAGAACCTATTTCTCAGACTCTTCTATTTAATAGTGGGTATGGCAGGATTTTATGGTCTGTTAATATCGGGAACCCGATCGGCCATAGCAGTACCCATTGCAGGGCTGGGGCTCTTTCTGTTCCTGTCTAAAAGTTGGAAAATAGGCATCATCTCCTTTATCCTGCTTGCCGGAGGGATAGGAATGCTGAAATACACCAAGATCGGAGAGAACAATAAATTGATCCGTCGTATGCGTACTGTCTTTGACACAGAGGATCAATCGATGATGGCTCGTTTCGAGAACCAGAAAGCACTGAATGCCTACATGGATGAAATGCCCTTCGGCATAGGCATGGGAGCCATAGACGGAGTAGTTCCTCCCCATAACAAATATTATTTCGTTTCCATCTGTCCTTCAGACTCCAGTCTGGTAGATGTATGGAAACAGATGGGAATAGTGGGACTGTGTGTGTTTTTGGGTATGCATGCCATTCTATTTCTATCGGGCTCCTACATCCTTTTATTCAAAATCCGAAATCCGGAAATCCGGGGACCGCTGACAGGTATGTTATGCGGTTGTGCAGGCATACTGGTAGCTTCTTACGCCAATATGGTTTATTTCCAGTTTCCTAACGGAATCTTGATTTATTCCTGTTTCACCTTTGTTTTTTTAGGACCTTATTTAGATAAACAATACTCAGAAATACATGGACTACCGGCAGCCTGACCTATCCGTCATCACCGTGAACTATAACGGTTTTCACGACACCTGCGAATTTATCGACTCGTGGACAGCCACTATATTCTCTGTCAGTTATGAAATGATAGTCATTGACAATGGTTCCACTGCCAATGAAGCCGCCTTGCTACAAAAAACATATCCTTTTATCCAAGCCGTACGCAGTGAGCAGAACTTAGGATTCGCCGGAGGTAACAATCTGGGTATAAACCTTGCAAAAGGAAAATACCTGTTCTTGCTGAACAATGATGTTTGTATGGTCAAAGATGCCATACCCTTGTTGATAAAACGCCTTCTGTCCTCCGACAAGATAGCAGGTGTCTCCCCGTTAATCCGTGATTATGCAGAACCGCACGCCATACAATTTGCAGGATACACCCAACTTTCGCCCATTACCTTAAGAAACAGAGCCATAGGCAAAGGGAAAATAAATAAAGGCCACTACCCCGCCCAAAAAACGCCTTATCTGCATGGTGCCGCCATGTTACTGAAAAAAACAATAATAGACAAGCTTAGCCTGATGCCCGAAGAATATTTTCTATATTATGAGGAACTGGACTGGTGCACCTATATCAATAGGGAAGGCTACGAACTATGGTACGATCCCGCTTGCGAAATATGGCACAAGGACAGCAACTCCACCGGAAAAGAAAGTCCGTTGAAATACTATTACCTGAGCAGAAACAGATTACTATATGCCTACCGCAATCTCTTTGACTGGAAACTTCCGGTTTCCATTTTATACCAGACAATGATCGTATGTCCCAAAAACATACTGACCGCCTTGGGGAAAGGAAAGAAAGCCATAGCCAAAGCACATTGGGAGGGAACAAAAGCATTTTTCAAACTTAGAAACAAAGACAAACAGCCATGATATTTCTAGCATACATAGAACTATTACTTTTCGCGATATGCGCCTTTACTGTTTTTTACCTGCTGGTATACGCCATAGCGGCAACAGGCAACCGCACCGACAAATATTCCGAATCAAGAGTAAAACACCGTTTCGCCATTCTGATACCGGCCTATCAGGACGATGACTACATACCCTATACCGTCAAATCATTTCTACAACAAGAATATCCTATAGACTGCTATGACATTATCGTCATTTCAGACCACCTGAAGCCGGAAACAAACAGACAGCTGGCACAATATCCCATCACCCTGTTGCAAGCCAGGTTCAAGAAAAGTTCAAAAATGAAATCTGTCAAAGCAGCTATGTCACAATTACAAGAAGGACAATACGATATCGTTTTAATCATGAATGCGGACAATGTAGTGGACACCAATTTTCTTGAAGTTGTCAACAATACGTATGCCAGCGGCTCCAATGCCATCCAAACCCATCGCATCTATCAAGAAAGACCCAATAATGTCAGCATATTGAATGCCATCACCGACGAGATCAATAATTCCATTCTTCGTGCGGGACATGTCAATTTGGGACTTTCAGCTTCGCTGAACGGCTCCGGAACCGCAATAGACTTCACTTGGTTCAAAGAAAACATCCGTCATTTAAAAGACGATGACGATGAAAAAGTCATCGAATCCCTGCTGCTCCGCGAACGGATATATGTGGAATATTTAAATAATACCCATGTATATGCCTTGAAGAATAGTGGAAAGAAAAAATTCTATACCCAACATGGTACTTGGATTAAAACCCAATATTATTCCCTGTTCACCAATATCGGTAATCTGCCCGGCGCCATTTTAAGTGGAAAATTTGATTATGCCGACCGTATTTTGCAATGGTTCATTTTCCCTCGCACCATCCTGCTAGGTATCCTCATCCTGTTCAGTTTCCTGTCCGTATACTTCCACTGGAGCGCCTGCCTAAAATGGTGGGGATTATTACTCACTTTCTTATTGACTATGGCAATAGCCACTCCAAACTACTTGGTGGACAGCAAATTCAACAAAGCCATGAAAGCTATCCCCTTTCTGGCGGCAGGCATGATATTCAATATGCTTTTAAGAAAGAAAAAATAAAAGCCCCATGCTATCGGAAATTATACATATCATGGAATATACACTATATATCTACCTTTCCGTCAGTGTGGGGTATATAGTCCTGTTTTCTGCCGCCTCTCATTTCTTCAAACAAAAGAAATATCCCGCGACTACTGTCCGGCAACGCTTTATCATCCTTGTTCCCGCCTATAAAGAGGATGCGGTCATTCACGCCTGCGTCACTTCCGTTCTGCGCCAAACTTATCCGGCAGAGCTTTACGACCTGATAGTCATATCCGACCACATGCGTCCCGAAACCAATGCCTTACTGCGCAAAGAACGCATCAGCTTGATAGAACTGCATGAAAAGGAAAGTTCCAAGGCAAAAGCCCTGCGCATTGCAGCAGAGACCATCACAGACCAGCCATACGATTATGTCCTCATACTGGATGCCGATAATCTGATCTCACCCTGTTATCTTCAAGAACTGAATAAGGCAGTTTCACAGGGTATAAAAGCCATACAGACACACCGCAAAGCCAAAAATATGAATACAGACATAGCCCTATTGGATGCCGCCATCGAAGAGATGAACAATTCCATCTTCCGCAAGGGACACATCCGGCTGGGATTTTCATCTGCCCTTACCGGCTCCGGAATGGCTTTCGATTTCCGATGGTTTGTCCGGAACATCATCCATACCCATAGTACGGGCGAAGACAAAGAACTGGAAGAACTCCTGCTCCGTCAAGGCATTCACATTGAATATATAGACACCCTAGAAACATTGGACGAAAAAGTCCGGCAACCGGATGCCTTGCGTAACCAGCGCCGCCGCTGGATAGCCACCCAGCTTTTCCTTGCATTAAAAATGGGACGTAACCTCCCCACAGCCTTACTGAACGGAAACGGAGATTATCTGCTGAAAACCCTCCAAGCCTTTATCGCTCCCCGCAGCATTCTGTTGGCGCTCATCGGATTCTTTTCATGTGTTCTCTGCATTTTCTCTCCAACTTCTTCCATAAAGTGGTGGATTTTGCTTATCTTGCTGAACGGTGCGTTATACCTGGCCATTCCGTCCAATATGAGATATAAATACATGAGCAGAATCCTCAGGCAGACACCTTATTTTGTAATCATTATGCTTCTCAACTTGTTTCACTTGAAAGGAATGGCACAGAAGTTCAACCATACACAGCATGGATAGAATTATGAATATAAAAGAGTACTTACAGCAACACCCGCAATGGAAAAAACGGATACACGGTTTCATCATGCATCCGGTAAAGACACGCCCCTATTGGTGGATACGCGTATGGCAGCCTTTCTACATAAAAAAAGGCCGGGGCTCAGTCATTTATTCCAGTGTACGGAAAGACCTTCCACCGTTCCACCTGTTCCAGATGGGAAAATATTCGGTAGTGGAAGATTTCTCTTGCTTGAACAATGCCGTAGGCGACATCGTAATCGGCGACTATTGCCGGATAGGACTCGGCAATACGGTCATCGGTCCCATCCGGATAGACAACGGGGTCAATATTTCACAAAACGTAGCCCTGATAGGATTAGATCACAATTATCAGAATATCACTCAAGGTATCATCGAACAAGGTATCACCACTTCCCCTATCCACATCGGAGAACATACCATCATAGGAGCCAACGTGATTGTACTGCCCGGAATCACCATCGGCAAACATTGTTTTATCGGTGCCGGGTGTGTGGTTACCCAAAACATACCCGACTATTGTGTCACGGTAGGAAATCCCGCACGCATTATCAAACGCTATAACCCTCAATCACAAACATGGGAAAAATTCAACAAATGTATCCTTTCCAACGTTTAAAATAAAAATAAATAATTGATGGCATCACTATAATTAATAAGGCTCCTAAAAAGGAAATTCCACAATATTTACGCTCCGCCAGCATCTGCCTTTTATTTTTCCGAAGGTAGGTAATCACTTCATTATAATAATTTGCATATTTTTTCCTATCGTGTTTCACTATGACCGACAATATCATAAACAAATACAATATTTTTTGACGCTTTGCCAAATAAGCCAAAGAAGAATAATGTTTGACCACCATTTGTTCTATTTCATTTACTCTATAAAAAGTTCCCTCAAGGTATTTCAGAAATTGCTGGTCCCTAAAAGTTCTACTAGTTGAAGCATCACGAATAGTATATAAATAAATAGGAGAATCTTGCATTACAGTAAGGGAGGAATACAAAAAAGCTTGACTATTAAATAAAAAATCCTCATCACACCTACCCACCTCAAATCTGATATGATATTTGTCCAAAAAGGTTTTCCTATAGAGTTTAGTCCAGACATAAATATCCATACTCTCTCTTATTAAAAACTCTTTCATAGCTTCATAATTGTTCCATACATTAACAGCACCACTATGAGTATTATGAATGAATTTTCCGTTTTCATATCTTGCAACATAAGAACCTGCCGCAATATCCGCATCTGCATCCTCTATATTACTTTCCAATATTCGAACTGTATCCGGATAATAACAATCATCATTATCAAGAAATCCAATATAATCCCCTTTCGCCAAATCCATACCTGAATTTCTTGCTGACGCCTGCCCTGCATTCAATTGATGCACCACTTTGATCCTATTATCTTTTCGGGCATAGGTATCACATATTTCTCCGGATGAATCTGTAGAACCATCATCAACCAATATCAATTCCCAATTGGAATACGTCTGCGCTAATACGGAATTTATCGTATCACACAAAAACTTCTCAGCCTGATAAACAGGCATAATAATGCTAACCAATTTTTTATTCATAGTCAATACAAAAATAAGCAATTTATTTACTTGATATTATAAAAAAAGAAAGTAAATTTGAATTCAAAGTATTCATTATATGCCAAATATAGTTTTAAGTATCATCATTCCCGTATACAATGTTGAACAATACATAAATCAATGTATAGAAAGTATTCTCATCCAAACTTATCATGATTATGAAATAATTCTGATAGATGACGGCTCAACGGATTCATCCGGAGAAATATGTGATACCTATGCCCAAAAAGATAGTAGAGTCAAAGTGGTACATAAAATAAATGGAGGGGTCAGTTCCGCACGCAATATAGGATTACAAATGATAAAAGGCAAGTATTTGACTTTCATTGATCCTGACGATTTCATCAACATAGACACTTATGAGGAAAACATGAACATTATGATAAACAATAGTGAAATAGATATTCTGCAATATCCTTTTTGCAAATTGCACAGCACTAAATATGTAGAAACTCCGACTAATAATTGTCAATATATTAAAGGAACTGAAGCTATATTCTCCAACTGGTGGTCAGGAAGTCCCATCCATTATTCCATATGGAATAAAATATTCAAAAAAGAAATATTCAATCATATCACCTTTTTAGAAGGACATGTTTCAGAAGACACACGGCTCCTTGTTGATTTCTGTAAAAAAGCAAAAACAGTTTACCTTTCAGACAAGGGACTATACTATTATCGCATAAGAGAATCTTCACTCACGTCTAATTATACATTTGACAAACATCTGGATTTATTCTATGCCCACCTTTCCATATATACAGAACTTATAAAATTTCCTATATTAACTTCCCAACAAGTACCAGCATTCGAAAGAATGTTCCGAAGATTAGTTCAAGCCAAACAAAGCAATATTACAGCCGACTTAGCTAAAGAATCAAAACAGATAAACAACCTATTTCCAGCTTGGAAAGATATTTTTAGAGCCCAGGGAAGTAGTAAGCTTTGGCTTTCTACCGCTAAAATCTTAGGTACAAAGATCTTTATCAAACTCTATCCTCACTATTCAAAGTTTAAAATAAACACATAGCGAAAAAGTAAATTTGGGCAAAGCGTAGCGAATTAGCTGATAGAGCGTTAGTTACGCTTTGTTTTTCTATTGAGCAAAGCCAACGAAATACCACCTCGAAGCCAAACGGTGCAGAAGTTCAGTTACCACCTCGTTACTCCCGTAACGGGTGCAGATTTTTTGCTAAAAGGTTCTGTTTCTGTGTTTTGCGTAGATTTGCATAGCTGTCGGTAACTCACTAATAACTAATTTTGTAACCAAAAAAAGGAGTGAGTTATGCGTAGTACATTCAAGGTATTATTTTACGTGAAGAAAGGCAGCGAGAAGCCGAACGGCAACCTGCCTCTGATGTGCCGTATCACGGTGGACGGCGAGATTAAACAGTTCAGTTGCAAGATGGACGTTCCCCCACGCTTGTGGGACGTGAAGAACAGCCGTGCTTCGGGCAAGAGCGTCGAAGCGCAGAGAATCAACCTTGCGGTAGATAAAATCCGTGTGGAGGTAAACCGCCGCTATCAAGAACTGATGCAGGCGGATGGTTATGTTACCGCCGCCAAACTCAAAGACGCCTATCTCGGTATCGGCGTCAAGCAGGAAACTTTGCTGAAGCTGTTCGAGCAGCACAACGCCGAGTTCGC
>NZ_JBCOCI010000023.1:0-60862 GCF_040929485.1 Phocaeicola sp. RTP21198st1_B8_RTP21198_201120
TTATCTACAAATTCAGTAATGAGAGGACGTGTAAACGCAATAAGGACGTTCAAGGGCTTAGTTGCGGATTTGAGGTTGAAAGAAGCTATTGGTAATTTGGTAGACAATTCTATAAAATATTCAGGTGAAGAGGTGGAAATACAGATTTCATCCTTGCGCCAGGACCATAACTTTTATTTGATAAAGGTAAGAGATAACGGCATGGGTATTCCGTTGAAGGATCAGAGCCGTATCTTCGAGAAATACGAACGTGCTTCGGCTGCCGACCGCAGCCGTAAAGGTGGTGCGTCAGGTTTCGGACTGGGTTTGAATTATGTTTTCCGCGTGGCTGAGGCGCATGGTGGAAAAGTGTGTGTGGAAAGCATTGAAGGGGAGTATAGTGAATTTCTTCTTTTTTTGCCGAGTGAGGAGAGGGTATAAATGTTTTTTAAAGAAGGAAGATGATATGATAAAACTGTTGTTGGTAGAAGATGATACTAATCTTTGTTACATTATCCGTGGTGGATTGGAGGATATGATAGGTGGATACGAGGTGATGACTGCTTCCAATGGCGAGGAAGGGCTGAGGATATGGAAGGAGCAACATCCCGATATCATTATTTCAGACATTGAGATGCCTGTTATGGATGGTTATGAAATGGTACGTCGTATCCGGGAAACGGATGGATTTATTCCCATTGTTTTTACCTCGGGTAGAGTTTCGCCTAAAGATGTGGTGAAAGGTTATGAACTGGGAGTGAATAATTATATTAAGAAACCTTTTTTGGCGGAAGAACTGGATGCGCATATTGGTGCCTTGTTGAAAATGAAGCAGGGAATGGGAGCTGCTAATGAAAGTGAGGTTTATCAGATTGGTGAAAATTATACATTTGATGCTGTTCATGCAGTATTAAAGTGTTCGTCGTGTGTACAAAAGACAATGACGGAACGCGAAGCGAAACTGCTTCAGATGCTTTGTAAAAAGAAAAATGAACTAGTAAGACGGGATGTTATTCTTTCAAGACTATGGGATACGGAGGATGATTTTTTTGCATCACGTAGTCTCGATGTTTTTGTTACTCGACTTAGAAAACTGTTTGCTGATGATGAACGGATACAGATAAAGACTGTGAAAGGAGTGGGGTTATGTCTTTCGGACAAAGGATGAATATGTGTAATATAACATTCATTGTAAGTTCTTTTGGCATTTTTTGAACATTAAGTGTTTTTAAGCAACTCGAAAAGATGGGCATTGGTGAAATGACCATTCTTGAAAATGGATTTTGTCATTATCCCGACTTTGTTGAAGCCGGTCTTTTCTAATACTCGCATGGAAGGAAAGTTGTGCTCAAAGACAAGTGCGAATATACGTATTGTATTCGTATAAGTGAAGTAATGGTAGATGGCTTCTTGTAATGCGTCGGTTACAATACCTTGGTTCCAATATTTTTCTCCGATAACATACCCTACTTCGGCATTGAAGCATTCCACATCTGTGCCGGGTATAAATCCGATATTACCTACGGCTTTTCCATTGACTTCAATACAAAAATCATGAATACCTTCTTTTTTCTTGATGAGGTCAATAAAGGTTTCTGCATGTTCCAGCCTGTAAGGGTGGGGGAATACATTGCGGCAATTGTCCCAAATCTTTTTGTTATTCAGTTCTTGAACTAATGAATGAGCGTCTTCTGTTTGCCAGGTACGTAGTGTGTACTTTTGCTTTTGTACAAATACAGCATGATAGCGTCTCATGGGGGTGCTGCAGAGTCCGTGGTAATTTTGTTTTTCTCCTACGACAGCAAATCCCAGACTCTGGTAGAAAGGAATGGCGTAAGTAGAAGAATTAACCGTGGTTTCAATGGAAGGATGAAGGGCGAAGACGTAGTGGAAAAGGGTTTTCCCTAATCCTTGCCTGTGATATTCAGGCTTGATAAAAAATAAGGAGATATGTTTACCATTATTTTTTATACCTAAAATGCCTGTTAGGACTTTATTGTTAAAACTACCGTAAAATGTGATTTCGTCTATATATTTTTCGTTATAAATAAAGCTTTTGAAAAATTCTAATCCCTCATCGTTGAAATCTTCTTTGCTGGTAATGGTGAAAACTTGCCAGGATAGTTCGATAGCTTTTGGGAGCTCATCTTTTGTGAGTAGTCGTATTTTATTCATAGTGTGCCATATTTGTAAGTTAGTGTAAAAATAGGTAGAGCAGGTTTGTTCTTTGTAAGGTGAAGAAGGATAAAGGTGCATTTAAAAGCACTTTTATCCTTCTCTGGTTATTAATTAGAAATTATAGGCTACGCCAAGATTGAATACTGCTTGATCTAAATCGCTAATTAATTGGTATTTAATGTCGAGGTTTAGACTCCAGCTTTTATCTAAGGTAAACTCCATGCCTGCCCCTAAATTAACTCCGAATTTTCCATCACTTCCACTGACATCGTAATCGCCTACTTTTCCTAAATCCAAATGCCAGTTAGTGTATGTAAATCCTGCTAATGGATATAAACTTACATTGCTTGCTATGGGAAAAAGGTAGTGGATATTTGCATTGATGTCAAACATGCTAAGTCCGTCATTTTTAAAAAAGTAATTCATAGATGGCTCGATTCTGATTTGATCAGTAATATTATATTGATATTTCAGACCAAGACCAATACTCTCTATTTCAGTTCCATAACTTAGATTACCACCAATAGCTTGCTTTCCTTTTTGTGCAAAAACAGAACTAAAACTTAAAAGCGTCATGCATGCTGCAATAATAATTTTTTTCATAATCAATCATTTTAAATGAATACTAACTTTTCTTTATATGTAGAATTATTTTTCTTCCTCCTTAAACCAGGAAGCATACATTAAATATCCATTGGCAATTTTCTGATTGAGCTCTTTGCTCTGTGCCTCGGGAATTTTTTTGACGAATTTGGCTGGAACTCCTGCCCATAGGCTTCCAGGTTCGATGACGGTGTTACTGAGTACTAGTGCTCCCGCAGCTACAATAGCTCCTTCACCTACGACAGCGTGGTCTAGTACGGTAGAGCCCATTCCAATCAGAGCGCCGTCTTTTATAGTCGCGCCATGTATGGTTACATTATGTCCTACAGAAACATCATTCCCGATTTCTACAACTGATTTTTGATATAGTGTGTGTACTACACTGCCATCCTGGATATTTACGCGGTTGCCTATGCGGATAGCATTAACATCGCCGCGTAATACGGCGTTAAACCAAATGCTGCAATCTTTTCCGATTACAACATCACCAATAATAGTGGCATTATCGGCTAAATAACAGTTTTCGCCGATTTTTGGAGTGAATCCTCTTACTGATTTTATAAGTGCCATAATTAATTTCTACCGTTTTAAAGGAGATGTTACTTCTTTTAACCACTCGCGTTCCTCGTTGTTCAATTCCGGGCTCAAACAATTGTAAACTTTTTCATGATATTGGTTGAACCATGTTATTTCTTCATCGCTCAGCATATCTGTTAGGATGGCTTCTTTGTCAATAGGGCAGAGGGTAAGTGGTTCGAATTTATAGTAAGTACCGAATTCTGTCTCTTGTGACGGAACAATTAACATGGTATTTTCCGTACGTACTCCATGACGGCCGGCTTTATATATACCGGGCTCGTTGGTTACTGTCATGCCTGGAACAAGTAAGGCTGGCATGTGGTTCATGCGGAATTGGTGAGGACCTTCGTGTACATTCAGGAAACAACCTACACCGTGGCCTGTTCCATGCAGGTAGTTGATTCCGGCTTTCCACATAGGGAGGCGGGCCAGCGCATCTAGTTGTGTTCCGCAAGTTCCATGTGGAAATTGAGCCATTGAGAGTTGGATAAATCCTTTTAAGACTAATGTGTAATCCGTTTTTTCTTCTTTCGTGAGCGCTCCTAAAACGATGGTACGGGTAATATCAGTTGTTCCGTCCAAATATTGTGCTCCACTGTCCAGCAGCAGCATACCTTCAGGTTTTAAGGGGATATCGGTTTCGGGGCTTGCTTCATAGTGAACAATAGCGCCATGAGCTTTATATCCGGCAATGGTGTCAAAACTGATACCATTGAAGTAGTCTTGTCCGGCACGGAATTCGTATAATTTCTTATCTATACTTATTTCGGTTTCATTTCCAGTAGAAACAGCTGTTTTCAGCCAGCGGAGAAATTTAACCATGGCTATTCCGTCGCGTTTCATAGCGCGATGGAAGCCTTCTATTTCCGTCTCATTCTTTACCGCTTTTAAAAAAAGTACAGGTGAAGGAGCTATTTCTATTAAAGAATGGGTGCAGGCTGCTGCATGAATGGCTGCATTGATACTAGCTGACAACAGGAGTTTGCCGGTAAAATCTTTTAAATCTTTTTCAATTGTTGAATAAGGTTTCACTGTAACTCCGTTTTCTGCTAGATAGTCTTTTACTTCATCTGACAGTTTATTCTCTATTATATATAAGGTGGAACTATATTCCGTGATGAGAAGGTAACTCACAAAAACCGGATTGCAGTGTACGTCACTTCCCCGCAAGTTTAGAGTCCATGCCACTTCATCCAGTGCAGAAATTAGAATGCCTGTGCAACTGTTACGACGGGTGGCTTCTTGTATTTGAGTGATTTTATCCTTGCAACTGAGACCGGCATATTTCAATTCATGTATAAAAACTTTGTTGTCGGGCAATGCAGGCCGGTCTGTCCATAATTCATTGAATGGATCGGGAGTAAGGGTTAAGTGTATCTGTTTTTTTTCTAATTCTTTCTGTAAGTTGCTTGTTTCTTGATAGCTGTTAACCCAACCGTCTATACCCACATTATCTTCTGAATTCAATACACAGCCCAACCACTCTACAATGGAAGGAGTTTCCGGTAATCGTTCTTTGAATAAAGTAATGCCTGTGTTTTCCAATTGTGCGGTCGCTTGAAGAAAATAGCGTGAATCTGTCCAAAGTCCGGCTTTATCCAGCGTTACGACAACTGTACCTGCCGAACCTGTGAAACCTGATATCCATTTACGTGCTTCCCAATGTTTGGGGATATACTCTCCCGAGTGGGGGTCCGTACTGGGGATAATAAAGGCTGAAAGCTTGTGTTTACGCATGAAATTGCGCAGACTAACTATTCTATTTATAATTTCCGATTTCATTTTAATAGGTTTATAATGGTTTGTACTGGAAAGCAAAGATACGATTTCTAGATTATTTTAAATAAATAATTGCGGAAAGTTTTGTAAATAAAGAAAGTATGTGTAATTTTGCGCCGCAATTTGACTATCTGAAAATATTAATAACAACATATTTAATAATTAAAAACAATGATTGTAGTACCAGTAAAAGAAGGCGAAAACATTGAAAAAGCGCTGAAGAAGTTCAAAAGAAAATTTGAGAAAACAGGTGTTGTAAAAGAACTAAGAGCTAGACAGCAGTTTGACAAGCCGTCTGTATTGAACAGGCTGAAAAGAGAACGTGCTATCTATGTTCAGAAACTTCAGCAAGTAGAAGAATAATTAAAAACTCGCACATTCTTTGAATAATTGAATTCTTTTTCATATATTCGTTGCTGAATTGATAAGCGACGTTTCTTATGATGACAGACTCTTTTTTGGATTATCTTCGGTTTGAAAGAAACTATTCTGAGAAAACAATAGTTAGTTATGGAATAGATCTGATCAAGTTTGAAGAATACATCAGGGGAAAAGATGAGAATGTCGATTTTACAACGGTAGATGCTGATTTGGTTCGTGGTTGGGTGATGAACCTGATAGAGGACGGATATACATCTGCTTCTGTAAATCGGAAATTGAGTTCACTCCGATCGTTTTATCGTTTCCTTCTAAAGAAAGGTGTGATAGGGGAGGATCCGATGTTGAAAATCATTGGTCCGAAAAACAAGAAGCCTCTTCCTGTATTTCTGAAAGAACGTGAAATGGACCGACTTTTGGATGATGTTCCTTTTAAGGAGGATTTTACAGGTTGTCGGGATAGAATGGTATTGGAAATGTTTTATGCTACAGGCATGCGGCTTTCCGAGTTAATAGGGCTGAATGACGTGGATGTCGATTTCTCTGCATCTCTGATAAAAGTGACAGGGAAGAGAAATAAACAGCGGTTGATTCCTTTCGGTGAAGAACTGCGAAGGGCGATGTTTGTTTATTTGAAGATAAGGAATGAAGTGTTACCTGGAAAGGCTGGGGCGTTCTTTGTTTTAAAGAACGGAAAACGGATGTATCCTGGAAAGGTATATCTTTTAGTGAAACGGAACCTTTCAAAAGTGGTATCGCTGAAAAAAAGAAGTCCGCATGTGTTGAGGCATACTTTTGCAACTGCTATGTTGAATAATGAGGCAGAGTTGGGCGCGGTAAAAGAATTACTGGGTCATAGTAGTCTGACTACAACGGAAATCTATACGCATACGACTTTTGAGGAACTTAAAAAAGTTTATGAACAAGCTCATCCAAGAGCGTAAAAAAAGGAGGTATTTATGGAAGTTAGAATTCAAGCTATTCATTTCGATGCAACAGAAAGACTTCAGGATTTTATCCAGAAGAAGACTGCTAAGTTAGAAAAGTATTGTGACGATATAAATAAAGTGGAGGTGTCATTAAAAGTTGTAAAGCCTGAAACTGCAATGAATAAGGAGGCTAGTATGAAAGTGTTGGTGCCTAATGGAGAATTTTTTGCAGAAAAGGTGAGTGATACATTTGAAGAGTCGGTTGATGTGTGCGTAGATGCGCTTTCCAAGCAATTGACAAAATATAAAGAAAAACTGCGCGGTAAATAAAAAAAATCGCTGAAAGTTTTTGAGATTTAAAATAAATATCTAACTTTGCAGCCGCTTAACCATCCAAGGTGGAATGGTTGTGAAGTTAGGTATGACAAGCCTCTTTAGCTCAGTTGGCCAGAGCACGTGATTTGTAATCTCGGGGTCGTTGGTTCGAATCCGACAAGAGGCTCAAGAAAAGGTGCTGAGAAGCTAGTTGTTCTTTGAAAAATAAGTTGGGCAAATACCAGAGTGGCCAAATGGGGCAGACTGTAAATCTGCTGTCTTTCGACTTCGGTGGTTCGAATCCATCTTTGCCCACAAAAATTGCGGAAGTAGCTCAGTTGATAGAGCATTAGCCTTCCAAGCTGAGGGTCGCGGGTTTGAGCCCCGTCTTCCGCTCTTTTTTTGCTGTTATAGCTCAGTGGTAGAGCACTTCCTTGGTAAGGAAGAGGTCACGAGTTCAAGTCTCGTTAACAGCTCTTTAATAACGTAATTGCTGATTATTAATCAAATAAATAACAAGTAAAGCTATGGCTAAAGAGAAATTTGAACGTTCGAAACCGCACGTTAACATTGGTACTATCGGTCACGTTGACCACGGTAAAACCACTTTGACTGCTGCTATCACTACTGTGTTGGCTAAAAAAGGTCTTTCAGAATTGCGTTCTTTCGATTCTATCGACAACGCTCCTGAAGAAAAAGAAAGAGGTATTACTATCAATACTTCTCACGTAGAATATCAAACTGCAAATCGTCACTATGCTCACGTTGACTGTCCGGGTCACGCCGACTATGTGAAAAACATGGTTACGGGTGCTGCTCAGATGGATGGTGCAATTATTGTTTGTGCTGCAACTGATGGTCCGATGCCTCAAACTCGTGAGCATATTCTGTTGGCTCGTCAGGTAAATGTACCTCGTTTGGTCGTTTTCTTGAATAAGTGTGATATGGTTGATGACGAGGAAATGTTGGAATTGGTGGAGATGGAAATGCGTGAATTGCTTTCATTCTATGATTTCGATGGCGATAATACTCCTATCATTCGCGGTTCTGCATTAGGTGCTTTGAATGGTGTTCCTCAATGGGAAGAGAAAGTAATGGAATTGATGGATGCAGTTGATACGTGGATTCCATTGCCTCCGCGTGATATTGATAAACCTTTCTTGATGCCTGTTGAAGACGTGTTCTCTATTACTGGTCGTGGTACTGTTGCTACAGGTCGTATCGAAGCTGGTGTTATCCATGTAGGTGACGAAGTTGAAATCCTTGGTTTGGGTGAAGATAAGAAATCTGTTGTTACTGGTGTTGAAATGTTCCGTAAATTGTTGGATCAAGGTGAAGCTGGTGATAATGTTGGTTTGTTGTTGCGTGGTATCGACAAAAACGAAATCAAACGCGGTATGATTTTGTGTAAGCCGGGTCAGGTTAAGGCTCACTCTAAGTTTAAAGCTGAGGTTTATATCTTGAAGAAAGAAGAAGGTGGCCGTCATACTCCGTTCCACAATAAATACCGTCCTCAGTTCTACTTGCGTACAATGGACTGTACAGGTGAAATCACTTTGCCGGAAGGAACTGAAATGGTAATGCCTGGTGATAACGTAACTATTACAGTTGAGTTGATTTACCCGGTTGCATTGAATGTAGGTTTGCGTTTCGCTATCCGCGAAGGTGGACGTACTGTAGGTGCTGGACAGATAACAGAACTTCTTGACTAACACTTGGATAAATATATATGATCAGTTCTCGGTCGTAAGGCTTCGGGAACTGATTTTTACGGGAGTAGCTCAGTTGGTAGAGCACCGGTCTCCAAAACCGGGTGTCGGGAGTTCGAACCTCTCCTCCCGTGCTAAACTTGAAAGAATATGTTTCAGAAAGTAGCAAATTATTGTAAAGAATCTTACGACGAATTAGTCCATAAAGTATCATGGCCGACTCGTAAAGAACTTTCTAGTAGCGCAGTGGTTGTTTTATATGCTTCCCTACTCATTGCGTTAGTCGTTTTTCTTATGGATTCAGTCTTCCAGTTTGTAATGGAGGATATTATCTATCCGCACTAATTAATTGAATAAAATGTCTGAGATTGAAAAAAAGTGGTACGTATTACGTGCTGTTAGTGGAAAAGAAAGCAAGGTTAAAGAATATCTTGATGCTGACATTAAGAACAGTGACCTTAGCGAGTATGTGTCTCAGGTGTTGATTCCTACCGAGAAAGTGTATCAGGTTCGCAATGGTAAGAAAATTGTGAAAGAAAGAAGTTATCTTCCCGGATACGTTTTAGTCGAGGCCGCTTTGGTCGGTGAAGTTGCTCATCATTTGAGAAACACTCCGAATGTAATCGGCTTCTTGGGAGGTTCCGAAAATCCGGTTCCTTTGAGACAATCGGAAGTGAATCGTATACTTGGTACGGTGGATGAACTTCAGGAAAGTGGTGAGGAACTTAATGTACCTTATACCGTAGGCGAAACAGTGAAAGTTACCGTTGGACCGTTCAGTGGCTTCAGTGGTCTCATTGAAGAAGTGAACACCGAAAAACGGAAGTTGAAGGTTATGGTTAAGATCTTCGGACGTAAAACTCCGCTGGAACTTGGCTTTATGGATGTCGAGAAAGAATAATGCATTCTGTTACGTGCATTGGACTTTCGCTATAATTAATATATAAAAATTAGAAACAAAATGGCTAAAGAAGTTGCTGGACTAATCAAATTACAGATTAAAGGAGGCGCTGCAAATCCATCACCTCCCGTTGGACCTGCTTTGGGTTCTAAGGGTATTAATATCATGGAATTTTGCAAGCAATTCAATGCCAGAACCCAGGACAAAGCAGGTAAAATTTTACCTGTAATCATTACCTACTACGCAGATAAGTCTTTTGATTTTGTTATCAAGACTCCTCCCGTAGCTATTCAATTGCTTGAATTGGCTAAGATTAAGAGTGGTTCTGCTGAGCCTAATCGTAAGAAAGTTGCCGAAATTACATGGGAACAAGTTCGTACGATTGCTCAGGACAAAATGGTTGACTTGAACTGCTTCACTATCGAGTCTGCTATGACTATGGTAGCTGGTACAGCTAGAAGTATGGGTATCGCTGTAAAAGGGGAATTCCCGGGTAATAACTAATAAACTTCAATTATAATGGGTAAACTGACAAAAAATCAAAAGTTGGCTGCAGAAAAAATTGAAGCAGGGAAAGCATACTCACTGAAAGAAGCTGCACAGTTAGTTAAAGATATTACTTTTTCTAAATTTGATGCTTCATTAGATATTGACGTACGTTTAGGTGTAGACCCTCGTAAAGCTAACCAGATGGTTCGTGGTGTAGTTTCGCTGCCTCACGGAACAGGTAAGCAAGTACGTGTTTTGGTTCTGTGTACACCTGATGCTGAAGCTGCTGCAAAAGAAGCTGGCGCTGACTATGTTGGTCTTGATGAATATATTGAAAAGATCAAAGGTGGATGGACTGATATTGATGTAATCATTACAATGCCGTCTATCATGGGTAAGATCGGTGCTTTAGGTCGTGTTCTTGGTCCTCGTGGATTAATGCCGAATCCTAAGAGTGGTACTGTAACTATGGATGTAGCTAAGGCTGTTAAGGAAGTTAAGCAAGGTAAGATTGACTTTAAGGTTGATAAGAGCGGTATTGTTCATACTTCAATTGGTAAGGTGTCTTTCACTGCAGATCAGATTCGTGATAATGCGAAAGAATTTATCGCTACTATCATCAAATTGAAACCAAGCTCAGCTAAGGGTACCTATATTAAGAGTATTTATCTTTCAAGTACTATGAGTAAGGGTGTCAAGATTGATCCCAAAACTGTAGAAGAAAACTAATAATAAGGAGGAATCATGAGAAAGGAAGATAAAGGCGTTATTATTGGTCAGTTGGCTGAAACCGTTAAGCAATACGGACATTTTTACTTGGTTGACACAACTGCTATGGACGCAGCTAAGACAAGTGAACTGAGAAGAAAATGTTTCAAAGCCGGTATTAAGCTGGTTGTTGTGAAGAATTCTTTGCTTCACAAAGCTCTGATGAGCATGGAAGATGTTGATTTCTCTCCGTTGTTCAATTCTTTGAAAGGTACAACTTCTGTAATGTTTAGCGAAGTAGCTAACGCTCCTGCAAAGTTGTTGAAAGAATACAAAGAGGACATTCCTGCATTGAAGGCAGCTTATGCTGAAGAAGGTTTCTATGTAGGTGCAGATCAACTGGATGCTCTCTGCAATATCAAGAGTAAGAATGAGGTTATCGCTGACATTATTGCATTGTTGCAATCACCGGCGAAGAATGTTATTTCAGCTCTTCAATCAGGTGGTAACACCATTCATGGAGTACTTAAAACTCTGGGCGAACGCGCCGAATAATCAATTTTATAATCAATTAGTAACAAACAATTAAAATCATACAAAAATGGCAGATTTGAAAGCTTTTGCAGAACAATTAGTTAACTTGACAGTAAAAGAAGTTAATGAACTTGCAACTATCCTTAAAGAAGAATACGGTATTGAACCTGCTGCTGCAGCTGTAGCTGTTGCTGCTGGTCCTGCTGCTGGTGCAGCTGCTGCTGAAGAAAAAACATCTTTTGATGTAGTTTTGAAGAGCGCTGGTGCTGCAAAATTGCAGGTTGTTAAAGCCGTTAAAGAAGCATGTGGTCTTGGCTTGAAAGAAGCTAAAGACATGGTAGACGGTGCTCCTAGCACAGTAAAAGAAGGCTTGGCTAAAGACGAAGCTGAATCACTGAAGAAAACTTTGGAAGAAGCTGGAGCTGAAGTTGAGCTTAAATAATATTAGCCTGAGTATCAGGTAATACGGTTAGGAATCCTCTGGTAGAGGATTCTTAACCTTTTTGTGTCTATATTATTATTAAGTTCTACAAAATATTAACAAATGTCTTCAAATACTGAAAATCAAAGAGTTAATTTTGCTTCCATTAAGAATCCGATGAAGTATCCGGATTTCTTGGAAGTGCAATTGAAGTCATTCCAAGACTTTTTACAGTTGGATACCCCGCCCGAAAAACGTAAGAATGACGGGCTGTACAAGGTATTTGCTGAAAACTTCCCTATCGCTGACACTCGTAATAACTTTGTCCTTGAATTCTTGGACTATTACATTGACCCGCCTCACTATTCAATAGACGAGTGTCTGGAGCGTGGCCTCACATACAGCGTGCCCTTGAAGGCGAAATTGAAGCTGTATTGTACTGATCCTGATCATGAAGATTTTGACACAGTCATTCAGGATGTTTATCTGGGTCCTATTCCGTATATGACTCCGAAAGGAACTTTTGTAATTAATGGTGCAGAACGTGTAGTCGTTTCTCAGTTGCATCGTTCTCCGGGGGTATTCTTTGGTCAGAGCGTACATGCTAACGGTACGAAATTGTATTCTGCCCGTATTATCCCGTTCAAAGGTTCATGGATCGAATTCGCAACAGACATCAATAATGTGATGTATGCGTATATCGACCGTAAAAAGAAATTGCCTGTTACTACTCTGCTGAGAGCTGTAGGCTTTGAAAATGATAAAGATATCCTCGAAATCTTTAACTTGGCTGAAGACGTTAAAGTTAACAAGACTAATTTGAAGAAAGTCGTAGGAAGAAAACTCGCTGCTCGTGTTTTGAAAACATGGACAGAAGATTTCGTAGATGAAGACACTGGTGAAGTAGTTTCTATTGAACGTAATGAGGTTATCATCGACCGTGAAACTGTAATTGAAGAGGAGCATATCGATGAAATTATTGATTCAGGCGTTCAGAATATCCTTGTTCACAAGGAAGAGGCGAATTCATCCGACTATTCTATTATATTTAATACTCTTCAGAAAGACCCGAGTAACTCTGAAAAAGAGGCTGTGCTTTATATCTACCGCCAGTTGCGTAATGCAGACCCGGCTGATGATGCCAGTGCCCGTGAGGTTATCAACAACCTGTTCTTCTCTGAAAAAAGATATGACCTTGGTGAAGTAGGCCGCTATAGAATCAACAAAAAGTTGGGTCTGACTACGGATATGGATGTGAAGGTATTGACAAAACAAGATATTATTGAAATCATCAAGTATCTGATTGAGTTGATTAATTCTAAAGCGGATGTTGATGATATTGACCACTTGAGCAACCGCCGTGTACGTACGGTAGGCGAGCAGTTGTCTAACCAGTTTGCGATTGGTTTGGCACGTATGTCTCGTACTATACGTGAACGTATGAACGTACGTGACAATGAAGTGTTTACACCGATTGATTTGATTAATGCAAAGACAATTTCTTCTGTTATCAATTCATTCTTTGGTACAAATGCTTTGTCTCAGTTCATGGATCAGACTAATCCGTTGGCTGAAATCACTCACAAGCGTCGTTTGTCAGCGTTAGGTCCTGGTGGTTTGTCACGTGAGCGTGCCGGTTTCGAGGTTCGTGACGTACACTATACTCACTATGGTCGTTTATGTCCGATCGAAACTCCTGAAGGTCCGAATATCGGTTTGATTTCTTCTTTGTGTGTGTATGCTAAGATTAATGAGCTTGGCTTTATTTCAACTCCTTATCGTAAAGTAGCTGATGGTAAGGTGGATATATCTGATGAAGGTATTGAATATCTGACAGCCGAAGAAGAAGAGGATAAGATTATCGCTCAGGGTAATGCCCCGTTGGATGATGAAGGTAAATTTGTTCGTGAGAAAGTAAAAGCCCGCCGTGATGCTGATTATCCGGTTGTTACTCCTGACCAAGTAGAGTTAATGGATGTTTCTCCACAGCAGATCGCTTCTATTGCTGCTTCTTTGATTCCGTTCTTGGAACATGACGATGCTAACCGTGCATTGATGGGATCGAACATGATGCGCCAGGCAGTTCCTTTGTTGCGTACAGAAGCTCCTATCGTAGGCACAGGTATTGAAAAACAATTGGTTGAAGACTCTCGTACTCAGATTGCTGCAGAAGGTGATGGTGTTGTAGAATATGTAGATGCAACGACTATCCGTATCCTGTACGATAGAAATGAAGATGAGGAATTCGTAAGCTTCGAACCTGCTTTGAAAGAATATAGAATTCCTAAATTCCGTAAAACCAACCAAAGCATGACTATTGACCTTCGTCCTACTTGTGATAAGGGCCAACGTGTGAAGAAGGGTGATATCCTGACTGAAGGATATTCAACTCAGGGTGGTGAGCTTGCATTGGGTAAAAACCTGTTGGTGGCTTATATGCCTTGGAAAGGTTATAATTACGAGGATGCTATTGTATTGAATGAACGCGTTGTACGTGAGGACTTGCTGACTTCTGTACACGTTGATGAATATATTTTGGAGGTCCGCGAAACGAAACGCGGTATGGAAGAATTAACTTCTGATATTCCTAATGTGAGTGAAGAAGCTACCAAAGATTTGGATGAAAACGGTATTGTACGTGTAGGTGCACGTATCGAACCGGGTGATATCTTGATTGGTAAGATTACTCCGAAAGGTGAATCAGATCCTTCTCCGGAAGAAAAATTGCTTCGTGCTATTTTCGGTGATAAGGCAGGTGATGTGAAGGATGCTTCATTGAAAGCTTCTCCGTCATTACGTGGTGTCGTTATTGACAAGAAGTTGTTCTCACGTGTTATCAAGAGTAGAAGTGAGAAGAATGCCGATAAGGCTATTCTGCCTAAACTGAATGATGAATTCGAAGAAAAGGCAGCAAAACTGAAAGATATTTTGATTGAGAAACTATTGGTTTTGACTAATGGTAAGGTTTCCCAAGGAGTGAAAGATTATTTGGGAACGGAAGTTATTGCCAAGGGGGCGAAGTTCACCAAACGCGATTTGGAATCATTGGATTATACTATTATCCAGTTGAGCAAGTGGACAGCTGATGCTCATAAGAATGATATGATTCGCGACTTGGTGATGAATTATTTGAAGAAATATAAAGAATTGGATGCTGAATTAAAGCGTAAGAAGTTTGCTATCACTATCGGTGATGAACTTCCTGCGGGCATTATTCAGATGGCTAAGGTTTATATTGCCAAGAAGCGTAAGATTGGTGTAGGTGATAAGATGGCGGGACGTCACGGTAACAAGGGTATTGTTTCTCGTGTGGTTCGTCAGGAAGATATGCCGTTCTTAGCAGATGGTACTCCAGTAGATATCGTATTGAATCCGTTGGGTGTGCCTTCTCGTATGAATATTGGTCAGATTTTCGAAGCCGTATTAGGTCGTGCCGGAAAAGAGTTGGGTGTGAAATTTGCTACTCCTATTTTTGATGGTGCTTCTATGGATGATTTAAATGAATGGACAGATAAAGCTGGATTGCCTCGTTATTGTAAGACTTATCTTTGTGATGGTGGTACAGGTGAACGCTTTGACCAACCTGCAACAGTGGGTGTAACTTATATGTTGAAACTAGGGCACATGGTTGAAGATAAGATGCATGCCCGTTCTATCGGTCCGTACTCCCTTATTACTCAGCAGCCGCTTGGTGGTAAGGCACAGTTCGGTGGTCAGCGTTTCGGAGAAATGGAAGTTTGGGCGCTTGAAGCATTCGGCGCAGCACATATCTTACAGGAAATTCTGACCATTAAGTCTGATGACGTTGTAGGACGCTCAAAGGCTTACGAAGCTATTGTGAAAGGTGAACCTATGCCAACTCCGGGTATCCCCGAATCTCTGAATGTATTGTTACACGAACTGAGAGGTCTTGGCTTGAGTATCAACCTTGAATAATAAAAAAATATAACTCTTTACATTATAAATAAGGAAGTATGGCTTTTAGAAAAGAAACTAAGATAAAGAGTAATTTCTCGAAAATCTCAATTGGCTTGGCTTCACCCGAAGAAATCCTTGAGAATTCGAGCGGTGAGGTGTTGAAGCCTGAAACGATCAACTACCGTACTTACAAACCGGAACGTGATGGTTTGTTCTGCGAGCGTATTTTCGGTCCGGTGAAAGATTACGAATGTCATTGCGGTAAGTACAAACGTATCCGTTATAAAGGTATTGTTTGTGACCGATGTGGCGTTGAAGTGACTGAAAAGAAGGTCCGTCGTGAACGTATGGGACATATTCAGTTAGTTGTGCCTGTAGCGCATATTTGGTATTTTCGTTCATTGCCGAACAAGATCGGTTATTTGTTGGGGCTGCCTACAAAGAAACTAGACGCTATTGTATATTATGAACGTTATGTGGTTATTCAGCCGGGTGTGAAGGCTGAAGATGGCATTAATAAATATGATTTGCTTTCTGAAGAAGAGTATTTGGATATCTTGGATACACTTCCTAAAGAAAACCAATATTTAGAAGATACAGATCCGAATAAGTTTATTGCTAAGATGGGGGCAGAAGCTATTTATGATCTGCTCTCAACTTTGGATTTGGATGCTTTATCTTATGAATTACGTCATAAAGCAAGTAATGATTCTTCGCAGCAACGTAAGAATGAGGCTTTGAAGCGTCTGCAGGTAGTTGAATCGTTCCGTGCATCTCGCGGACGTAATAAACCTGAATGGATGATTGTACGTATTGTGCCGGTTATTCCTCCTGAACTGCGTCCATTGGTTCCGTTGGATGGTGGCCGTTTTGCTACCTCTGACTTGAATGACTTGTATCGTCGTGTGATTATCCGTAACAACCGTTTGAAGAGATTGATTGAAATCAAGGCTCCCGAAGTGATTTTGCGTAACGAAAAACGTATGTTGCAGGAGGCTGTCGATTCCTTGTTCGATAACTCACGTAAATCAAGTGCAGTGAAGACTGACGCTAATCGTCCATTGAAATCACTGTCCGATAGCTTGAAGGGTAAGCAAGGACGTTTCCGTCAGAACTTGCTGGGTAAGCGTGTTGACTACTCTGCTCGTTCGGTAATCGTTGTTGGTCCTGAATTGAAGATGGGTGAATGTGGTATTCCTAAACTGATGGCTGCAGAGCTTTACAAGCCGTTTATCATCCGTAAGTTGATTGAACGTGGTATTGTGAAGACTGTAAAATCTGCAAAGAAGATTGTAGACCGCAAGGAGCCTGTGATCTGGGATATCTTGGAACATGTCATGAAAGGTCATCCTGTATTGCTGAACCGTGCGCCGACTCTGCACCGTTTGGGTATTCAGGCTTTCCAACCGCATATGATTGAAGGTAAAGCTATTCAGTTGCACCCATTGGCTTGTACAGCGTTCAATGCCGACTTCGATGGTGACCAGATGGCGGTTCACTTGCCTTTGAGTAATGATGCGATTCTGGAAGCACAGATGTTGATGCTTCAGGCTCATAACATTCTGAACCCTGCTAATGGTGCTCCTATTACTGTGCCTGCACAGGATATGGTACTTGGTTTGTATTATATTACCAAGTTGAGAAAAGGGGCTAAAGGTGAAGGCTTGACTTTCTACGGTCCGGAAGAGGCTTTGATTGCTTATAATGAAGGTAAAGTGGATATTCATGCTATCGTCAACGTAGTGGTGAAGGACTTGGACAAAGATGGCAAAATCGTAGATGTGATGATGAAAGAAACCTCCGTAGGGCGTGTGATTGTAAATGAAATCGTTCCGGCGGAAGTGGGGTACTTGAATACCATTATTTCCAAAAAGTCTTTGCGAGATATCATTAGTGATGTTATCAAAGCTGTCGGTGTTGCACGTGCTTGTGAATTCTTGGATGGTATTAAGAACTTAGGTTACTATATGGCGTTCAAGGGTGGTCTGTCATTTAACTTGGGTGATATTATTATCCCGAAAGAAAAAGAAGAACTGGTAAAACGTGGTAATGAGGAAGTGGAACAGATTATGATGAACTATAACATGGGTTTCATTACTGACAATGAACGTTATAACCAGGTTATCGATACATGGACTCACGTGAACAGTGACCTGTCTGATATACTTTACAAGACGATTAAGAATGATGACCAAGGCTTCAATTCAGTATTTATGATGCTTGACTCCGGAGCCCGTGGTTCTAAAGAGCAGATTCGTCAGTTGTCTGGTATGCGTGGTTTGATGGCGAAACCGCAGAAAGCCGGTGCTGAAGGCGCACAGATTATTGAAAACCCTATTCTTTCAAACTTTAAAGAAGGTTTGTCTGTGTTAGAGTATTTTATTTCTACCCACGGTGCTCGTAAAGGTTTGGCGGATACTGCGTTGAAGACTGCTGATGCGGGATACTTGACCCGCCGTCTGGTAGACGTGTCGCATGATGTGATTATCAATGAAGAAGACTGTGGAACACTTCGTGGTTTGGTTTGTACGGCCTTGAAGAATAACGATGAAGTTATTGCTACTTTGTACGAACGTATTCTAGGACGTGTTTCTGTACATGATATCGTCCATCCTACTACTGGTAAACTGATTGTAGCCGGTGGAGAGGAGATTACAGAGGATATTGCGCAGGAAATCGAGGATTCTCCGATTGAAAGCGTTGAAATCCGTTCGGTATTAACTTGTGAATCTAAGAAAGGGGTATGCGCTAAGTGTTATGGACGTAACTTGGCATCCAGTCGTATGGTTCAGAAAGGTGAAGCAGTCGGTGTAATCGCTGCCCAATCTATTGGTGAGCCGGGTACACAGTTGACATTGCGTACATTCCACGCCGGTGGTATCGCAGGTAATATGGCTGCTAATGCAAGCATTGTCGCCAAGAATAATGCACGTTTGGAATTCGAAGAATTACGTACGGTAGATACGGTTGATGAAATGGGTGAGGCTGTGAAAGTGGTAGTCGGTCGTTTGGCTGAAGTCCGCTTTATCGATGTGAATACAGGAATTATCCTGTCAACTCATAACGTGCCTTATGGTTCAAAATTATATGCTGCGGACGGTGATATTGTTGAGAAAGGAAAACTGATTGCTAAGTGGGATCCGTTCAACGCTGTTATTATCACAGAGGCTACTGGTAAGATTGAATTCGAGAGTGTGGTTGAAAACGTAACTTATAAGGTAGAGTCTGATGAAGCTACCGGTCTGCGTGAAATTATCATTATCGAGTCTAAGGATAAGACAAAAGTACCTTCTGCCCATATTGTAACCGAGGATGGTAATTTGATCCGTACTTATAACTTACCCGTGGGGGGGCATGTTGTGGTTGAAAACGGTCAGGCAGTGAAAGCTGGTGACATTATTGTGAAGATTCCTCGTGCTGTAGGCAAGGCTGGTGATATCACCGGTGGTCTTCCTCGTGTTACAGAGCTGTTTGAGGCTCGTAATCCATCTAATCCTGCTGTCGTTTCTGAAATAGACGGTGAAATTACTATGGGTAAGATTAAGCGTGGTAACCGTGAAATTATTGTCACATCTAAGACAGGTGAAGTGAAAAAGTATTTGGTGAATCTGTCTAAACAAATATTGGTTCAGGAGAATGACTACGTTCGTGCCGGAACTCCGCTGTCTGACGGTGCGATTACTCCTGCTGACATTTTGGCCATTAAAGGTCCCACGGCTGTACAGGAATACATCGTAAATGAAGTGCAAGACGTTTACCGTTTGCAGGGTGTGAAGATTAACGACAAACACTTTGAGATTATTGTTCGTCAAATGATGCGTAAGGTAGAAATCGATGAGCCGGGCGATACTCGCTTCTTGGAACAGCAGGTAGTGGATAAGCAAGAGTTTATGGAAGAAAACGATCGTATTTGGGGCAAGAAAGTAGTTGTTGACGCTGGTGATTCTCAGAATTTGCAGCCGGGTCAGATTGTTACTGCTCGTAAGTTGCGTGATGAGAACAGTATGTTGAAACGTCGTGACTTGAAGCCTGTTGAGGTACGTGATGCTATTCCTGCTACATCTACCCAGATTTTGCAAGGTATCACCCGTGCCGCTTTGGGAACTTCGAGTTTCATGTCTGCTGCATCATTCCAGGAAACAACGAAAGTTTTGAATGAAGCTGCTATTAATGGTAAGGTTGATAGATTGGAAGGTATGAAGGAAAATGTGATTTGTGGTCACTTGATTCCTGCTGGTACTGGTCAGCGTGAATTCGAAAAGATTATTGTTGGTTCGAAGGAAGAATATGACCGTATTCTTGCCAATCGTAAGAATGTACTCGATTATAGTGAGGTAGAGTAATTTTAATATATACACTGTAAAAGAGGCTGATTTCTTAGACAGAAATCAGCCTCTTTAGGTTTATTATAGTAGATGCTATAGGAAAATTATATAGAATAATAAGTATGTTGTATTATTACAAATAAATGTCTATATTTGTACTCCAACCAAAGAATAGGAGTTGGGGATATTGAGATTCAGAATATTTTTTAATGCTAAAGTATAAAATCATGGAAAACGAAAAAAATAATAATCAGTTGCAGATAGAGTTGAAAGAAGAAGTAGCTCAAGGAACGTATGCAAATCTTGCCATTATCACCCATTCCAGTTCGGAATTTATTGTTGATTTTGTGCGTGTAATGCCGGGATTGCCCAAAGCTGGAGTGCAGTCACGTATTGTACTGACCCCTGAACATGCAAAACGTTTGATGTATGCATTACAGGAGAATGTTGCAAAATACGAACGTAATTTTGGACCTATTCGAATGCCGGAAGAAATGAATGGGGGAAATAATGGACCGGATGGAAAAACATTCATTCCTCCTATAAGCGGATTTAAAGGGGAGGCATAAGGGCTTTTGTAGCAAAAATAACATAGTAGTCTGTTTTTCAAAAACTTTTTTTGAGAAACAGACTATTTTTATTAGTAGAAAGTATTGTTTATTAAAATGTTATTCGTAACTTTGCAGCCCAAAATGTATAGTTTTGGACTTAGTATAGCAAATTAATAAACAATATATAATAATTAAAAATCAAACAAAATGCCTACTATTCAACAATTAGTAAGAAAAGGAAGAGAGGTTTTGGTTGAGAAGAGTAAATCTCCGGCACTGGATTCATGTCCTCAAAGACGTGGCGTTTGTGTTCGTGTGTATACTACTACTCCGAAAAAGCCGAATTCAGCAATGCGTAAAGTTGCTCGTGTGCGTCTGACTAACTCTAAGGAAGTAAACTCTTATATTCCGGGAGAAGGTCATAACTTGCAGGAACACTCAATCGTGTTGGTGCGTGGTGGTCGTGTGAAAGACCTTCCGGGTGTACGTTATCACATCGTTCGTGGTACTTTGGATACAGCTGGCGTAGCTGGTCGTACACAAAGACGTTCTAAATATGGTGCTAAGCGTCCTAAAGCAGGACAAGCTGCAGCTCCTGCAAAAGGAAAAGGAAAGAAGTAAACCGTAACTGAATTCCTGAAACAAAGAATATTTAATTTAAGTTTTGGTTTGTTGGAATAAGCTATAAAGGTTGAGTAAATGTTTCAGAGGAAGCGTTGAAGTAAACGGAAAAAGTGCAGCCCCAAACAAAAACATTATTTTGAGAAAAAAATGAGAAAAGCAAAACCAAAAAAACGTGTGATCCTTCCGGATCCAGTATTTAATGATCAGAAGGTTTCTAAATTCGTAAATCACTTGATGTATGATGGGAAAAAGAATACATCTTATGAGATCTTCTATGCAGCACTGGAAACAGTGAAAACAAAACTTCCTAATGAAGAAAAATCATCTTTGGAAATTTGGAAGAAAGCTTTGGATAATGTAACTCCTCAGATTGAAGTAAAGTCTCGTCGTGTAGGTGGCGCTACTTTCCAGGTTCCTACTGAAATTCGTCCTGATCGTAAAGAGTCAATCTCAATGAAAAATTTGATTCTTTTCGCTCGTAAACGTGGTGGTAAATCAATGGCAGATAAACTGGCGGCTGAGATTATTGACGCTTTTAACGAACAGGGTGGCGCTTACAAGCGTAAAGAAGATATGCACCGTATGGCTGAAGCTAACCGTGCATTCGCTCACTTTAGATTCTAATCAAGTAATAATTAATAAGTAAAGGACGAAAATGGCTAAACATGATTTGCATTTGACCCGCAATATCGGTATCATGGCTCACATCGATGCCGGTAAGACAACGACTTCAGAACGTATTTTGTTCTACACTGGCTTGACTCACAAAATTGGTGAGGTGCATGATGGTGCAGCAACAATGGACTGGATGGAGCAGGAGCAGGAACGTGGTATTACTATTACATCTGCTGCTACTACTACTCGTTGGAAATATGCGGGAAATACTTATAAAATAAACTTGATTGATACTCCGGGGCACGTTGATTTTACTGCTGAAGTAGAACGTTCTTTACGTGTCTTGGATGGAGCTGTTGCAGCTTATTGTGCGGTAGGTGGTGTTGAACCTCAGTCAGAAACCGTATGGCGTCAGGCTGATAAATATAATGTTCCTCGTATCGGTTACGTTAATAAAATGGACCGTTCTGGTGCTGACTTTTTCGAAGTTGTTCGCCAAATGAAGGATGTATTAGGTGCAAATGCTTGCCCTGTGGTAATTCCTATTGGTGCTGAAGAGAGTTTCAAGGGGGTTGTTGATTTGATCAAAATGAAGGCTATTTTGTGGCACGATGAAACAATGGGTGCAGATTATAGCGTAGAAGAAATTCCGGCGAACTTGGTTGATGAAGCTAATGAATGGAGAGAAAAAATGCTCGAAAAAGTAGCTGAGTTTGACGATGCTTTAATGGAGAAATTCTTTGACGATCCTTCTACAATCACTGAAGAAGAAATCTTGCGTGCTTTGCGTGCAGGTACATTGAAGATGGATATCGTTCCGATGTTCTGTGGCTCTTCATTCAAGAATAAGGGAGTTCAGACATTGCTTGACTATGTTTGTGCATTCTTGCCTTCTCCGTTGGATACGCCTGCTATCGTAGGTACTAACCCGAGCACAGGAGCAGAGGAAGATCGTAAACCTAGTGAGGATGAAAAAACGTCAGCTTTGGCATTTAAGATTGCAACTGACCCCTATGTCGGACGTTTGACTTTCTTCCGCGTTTACTCTGGTAAGATAGAGGCTGGTTCATATATCTATAACACTCGTTCAGGTAAAAAAGAACGTGTGTCACGTTTGTTCCAAATGCACTCAAACAAACAGAATCCTGTAGAGGTGATTGGAGCTGGTGATATTGGTGCCGGTGTTGGTTTCAAGGATATCCGTACAGGTGATACGTTGTGTGATGAAGATGCACCGATTGTGTTGGAATCAATGGAATTCCCTGATCCTGTAATTGGTATTGCGGTTGAACCTAAGACTCAGAAAGATTTGGACAAGTTGTCTAACGGCTTGGCTAAATTAGCTGAAGAAGACCCGACATTTACTGTTAAGACTGACGAACAGTCTGGACAGACTATTATTTCCGGTATGGGTGAGCTTCATTTGGATATTATTATCGATCGTCTGAAACGTGAGTTTAAAGTAGAATGTAACCAAGGTAAACCTCAGGTTAATTATAAGGAAGCTATCACTAAGACTGTTGAATTGCGTGAAGTTTATAAGAAACAGTCTGGTGGTCGTGGTAAGTTTGCCGATATCATTGTGACAATCGGTCCGGTTGACGAAGACTTTACACAAGGCGGTTTGCAGTTTATTGATGAAGTGAAGGGAGGAAATGTTCCTAAGGAATTTATCCCATCAGTTCAGAAAGGTTTCCAGACCGCAATGAAGAATGGTGTATTGGCTGGCTATCCGCTTGATTCACTGAAAGTAGTTTTGAAGGATGGTTCATTCCATCCGGTTGACTCTGACCAGTTGTCATTCGAAATCTGTGCTATTCAAGCCTATAAAAATGCATGTGCTAAAGCAGGTCCTGTATTGACTGAGCCTATTATGAAACTGGAGGTCGTAACTCCTGAAGAAAACATGGGTGATGTTATTGGTGACTTGAATAAGCGTCGTGGGCAAGTCGAAGGTATGGAATCAAGTCGTTCTGGAGCTCGTATTGTAAAAGCTAAAGTGCCTTTGGCAGAAATGTTTGGTTATGTAACAGCTTTGCGTACTATTACTTCAGGTCGTGCAACATCATCTATGACTTACGATCATCATGCTCAAGTTTCCAGCTCTATTGCTAAAGCTGTACTTGAAGAAGTGAAAGGTCGCGTAGACTTAGTATAATAAAAAAGCAGGGGCAACGGGTTAGCGAATGACTCTTAATCCGGCCCCACTTTATATTTAATCATTTTTAATTTAAAATCTAATGAGTCAAAAAATTAGAATTAAACTGAAATCTTACGATCACAACTTGGTAGACAAGTCTGCTGAAAAGATCGTTAGAACAGTGAAGGCAACAGGTGCTATTGTTAGCGGTCCTATTCCATTGCCTACACACAAGCGTATTTTCACGGTAAACCGTTCGACTTTCGTTAACAAGAAGTCACGTGAACAGTTTGAATTGTCTTCTTACAAGAGATTAATCGACATCTATAGCTCAACAGCTAAGACAGTAGACGCTCTGATGAAGTTAGAATTACCGAGTGGAGTTGAAGTAGAAATTAAAGTTTAATGCATTTAAAAATTAACTGAAATGCCAGGATTATTAGGAAAGAAAATCGGAATGACATCCGTTTTCAGTGCTGATGGTAAAAATGTACCATGCACTGTTATCGAAGCTGGTCCTTGTGTAGTTACTCAGATTAAGAGTGTTGAGAAAGACGGCTATGCGGCTGTTCAGGTAGGTTTCCAGGACAAAAAGGAAAAACATACTACCAAACCTTTGATGGGGCACTTTAAAAAAGCTGGTGTAACTCCGAAGAGACACTTGGCCGAGTTCAAAGATTTTGAAACAGAATTGAATTTGGGAGACACTATTACAGTGGAATTATTCAATGATGCAGCTTATGTTGACGTTGTTGGTACTTCTAAAGGTAAGGGCTTCCAAGGTGTAGTTAAAAGACATGGATTTGGTGGGGTAGGTCAGACTACTCATGGTCAGCACAACCGCGCTCGTAAGCCGGGTTCTATCGGTGCATGTTCTTACCCTGCAAAAGTATTCAAAGGAATGCGTATGGGTGGCCAAATGGGTGGTGACCGCGTTACTACACATAACTTACAGGTATTAAAAGTGATTCCGGAACACAATCTTCTTTTGATTAAAGGTTCGGTACCGGGTTGCAAAGGTTCAATCGTAATAATTGAGAAATAATGGAAGTTAACGTATTAAATATTAAAGGTGAAGACACCGGAAGAAAGGTTACGTTAAACGAATCTATCTTCGGAATTGAACCCAATGACCACGCTATCTATTTGGACGTTAAGCAGTTTATGGCTAACCAACGTCAGGGAACTCATAAATCTAAAGAAAGAAGCGAAATCAGCGGTTCTACTCGTAAATTAGGTCGTCAGAAAGGTGGTGGCGGTGCTCGTCGTGGTGATATCAACTCTCCGGTATTGGTGGGTGGTGCTCGCGTATTTGGTCCTAAACCTCGTGACTATTGGTTTAAGTTGAATAAAAAAGTTAAGACATTGGCCCGCAAGTCGGCATTGTCTTATAAAGCTCAAGAAAACGCAATCATTATTGTTGAAGACTTTACATTTGAAGCTCCAAAAACTAAGGATTTCGTTTCTATGGTAAATAATCTTAAAATTACTGACAAAAAGTTGCTTCTCGTTTTGCCGGAAGCTAATAAAAATGTATATTTGTCAGCTCGTAACATCGAACGTGCTAATGTGGCAATTGCTTCTGCATTAAATACTTACAATGTATTGAATGCTGAAACTCTTGTTGTTACAGAAAACTCGCTCAAGGCTATCGAGAATATCTTATCTTAATTTAAAAAGGAGGCTTAGATAATGGGAATTATTATTAAACCGTTGGTTACTGAGAAAATGACTGCAATTACCGAGAAGTTAAATCGATTCGGTTTTATTGTACGTCCTGAAGCTAACAAGTTGGAAATTAAGAGTGAGATTGAAGCTTTGTATAATGTTACAGTAGTAGATGTAAATACGCTAAGATACTCGGGAAAGAGTAAAAGCCGTTACACTAAGTCTGGAATCATCAATGGTCGTACGAATGCTTATAAGAAAGCTATCGTAACATTGAAAGAAGGCGATACTATTGATTTTTATAGCAATATTTAATAAAGATGGCAGTACGTAAATTTAAGCCCACAACACCGGGGCAAAGACATAAAATTATTGGTACTTTTGAAGAGATTACTGCATCGGTACCAGAAAAGTCTCTTGTATTTGGAAAGCGCTCAACAGGTGGTCGCAACAACGTTGGTAAAATGACAATGCGCTATATGGGCGGTGGTCACAAGAGAAAATACAGACTTATCGATTTCAAGAGAAACAAAGACGGTGTACCCGCAGTTGTTAAGACTATAGAATACGATCCGAATCGTTCGGCTCGTATTGCTTTGCTGTTTTATGCTGATGGTGAAAAGAGATATATTATTGCTCCTAATGGATTGCAAGTTGGTAGCACATTGATGTCTGGAGCGAATGCAGCGCCTGAGATTGGTAACGCACTTCCGCTTGAAAACATCCCCGTTGGTACTGTAATTCATAATATTGAATTGCGTCCGGGTCAAGGTGCAGCTTTGGTGAGATCAGCTGGTAATTTTGCTCAGTTAACTTCAAGAGAAGGCAAGTATTGTGTGATTAAATTGCCTTCAGGTGAGGTAAGACAAATACTTAGTGCTTGTAAGGCTACTATTGGTAGCGTTGGTAACTCTGATCATGGATTGGAGTCTTCCGGTAAGGCAGGTCGTACTCGTTGGATGGGGCGTCGTCCTCGCAACCGTGGTGTTGTTATGAATCCTGTTGATCACCCGATGGGTGGTGGTGAAGGACGTGCTTCAGGAGGTCACCCAAGATCACGTACAGGCTTGTATGCTAAGGGCTTGAAGACAAGAGCTCCGAAGAAACAGTCTTCTAAGTATATTATTGAGAGAAGAAAGTAATAACTGATTAATTGAGTAAATTATGAGTCGTTCATTAAAAAAAGGTCCATATATTAACGTTAAACTTGAAAAGAAAGTGCTTGCTATGAATGAAAGCGGCAAGAAGGTTGTCGTTAAGACTTGGGCTAGAGCTTCAATGATCTCGCCTGATTTTGTAGGGCACACAGTTGCAGTTCATAACGGAAATAAATTTATTCCTGTTTACGTTACAGAAAACATGGTAGGACACAAATTGGGTGAATTTGCACCGACACGTACATTCCGCGGCCATGCAGGTAATAAGAAAAAATAAGCAGGATAATCTGAAGAAATAATAAAGTAATAAATAATGGGAGCAAGAAAAAAAATATCGGCTGAAAAAAGAAAAGAAGCCCTTAAGACCATGTATTTTGCAAAATTGCAAAATGTTCCTACCTCTCCGCGGAAAATGCGTCTCGTGGCTGACATGATTCGTGGTATGGAAGTGAACCGTGCACTGGGTGTCTTGAAGTTTTCTTCTAAAGAAGCTTCTGCAAGAGTGGAAAAACTGTTGCGCTCTGCTATTGCTAACTGGGAACAGAAAAACGAACGTAAGGCAGAAAGTGGCGAATTGTTTGTAACAAAGATTTATGTTGATGGTGGTGCAACACTGAAAAGAATGCGTCCGGCTCCGCAGGGAAGAGGTTACAGAATTCGTAAACGTTCAAATCACGTGACTTTGTTCGTTGATTCTAAGAGTACTAATGATAATCAAAATTAAGACTAGATGGGACAGAAAGTTAATCCGATAAGCAACCGTTTAGGAATTATCAGAGGATGGGATTCTAATTGGTACGGTGGCAATGATTATGGTGATGCTTTGTTGGAAGACAGCAAAATCCGTAAATATTTGAATGCCAGACTTGCAAAAGCCAGCGTTTCAAGAATTGTTATAGAACGTACACTGAAATTGGTGACAATCACAGTTTGTACAGCGCGTCCAGGTATTATCATTGGTAAAGGTGGTCAGGAAGTTGACAAACTAAAAGAAGAGTTGAAGAAAATCACGGACAAAGATATTCAGATCAATATCTTTGAGGTGAAGAGACCTGAGTTGGATGCTGTTATTGTAGCTAATAATATCGCTCGTCAGGTAGAAGGTAAGATTGCCTACCGCCGTGCCATCAAGATGGCTATCGCTAACACAATGCGTATGGGCGCTGAGGGTATCAAAGTGTTGATTTCAGGACGTTTGAATGGAGCAGAAATGGCTCGTTCTGAAATGTATAAAGAAGGAAGAACTCCGTTGCATACTTTCCGTGCAGATATTGACTACTGTCATGCAGAAGCTTTGACTAAAGTTGGTTTGCTGGGTATTAAAGTATGGATTTGCCGTGGTGAAGTGTATGGTAAGAGAGAATTAGCGCCCAACTTTACTCAGACTAAAGAAAGCGGTCGCGGTGGAAACGGCAACAATAACGGTGGTAAGAACTTCAAAAGAAAGAAAAACAATCGCTAACGGATTTGAATTTTAGGAATTATGTTACAACCGAAAAAGACAAAATTCAGAAGACAGCAGAAGGGCAGTCAGAAAGGAAATGCTCAAAGAGGAAACCAATTGGCTTTTGGATCATTTGGTATTAAATCTTTGGAGACTAAATGGATTACAGGTAGACAAATTGAAGCTGCACGTATTGCGGTAACAAGATATATGCAACGTCAAGGACAGATTTGGATCCGTATTTTCCCGGACAAACCTATTACTCGCAAGCCTGCTGATGTGCGTATGGGTAAAGGTAAAGGTGCTCCTGAAGGTTTCGTTGCTCCGGTTACCCCGGGACGTATTATTATCGAGGCAGAAGGTGTTCCTTATGAGGTAGCTAAAGAAGCTTTGCGTCTTGCAGCACAGAAGCTTCCTGTTACTACTAAGTTTATAGTTAGACGTGATTACGATGCTCAAAATCAAAATGCTTAATTTATTATGAAGATTGCAGAAATTAGAGAAATAGCTACCAATGAATTGGCAGAAAGAATTGAAGCTGAAGTAGCCAATTACAATCAGATGGTTTTAAATCATTCTATCTCTCCGCTGGATAATCCTGCACAGATTAAAAAGTTACGCAGAACGATTGCGCGTATGAAGGCAGAATTGCATCAGAGAGAACTTAACAAATAATAATGGTCCTCATGGAAGCTAGAAATTTAAGAAAAGAAAGAACAGGTGTTGTAGTAAGCAATAAGATGGATAAGACCATTACTGTTGCTGCTAAGTTTAAAGAAAAACACCCTATTTATGGTAAATTCGTTTCTAAAACGAAAAAATACCATGCTCATGATGAAAAGAATGAATGTAATGTAGGTGATACAGTACACATCATGGAAACTCGTCCTTTGAGCAAAACTAAGAGATGGAGATTGGTTGAAATAATTGAAAGAGCTAAGTAATTATGATACAAGTAGAATCCAGACTTACAGTGTGTGACAACAGTGGCGCTAAAGAAGCTCTTTGTATCCGCGTATTAGGTGGTACAAAGAGACGTTACGCTTCTGTAGGGGATGTCATTGTAGTTTCTATCAAGAGTGTAATCCCCTCTAGTGATGTTAAAAAAGGTGCAGTATCAAAGGCTTTAATTGTACGTACTAAGAAAGAAATCCGTCGTGCTGATGGTTCTTATATTCGTTTTGATGATAATGCTTGCGTATTGTTGAATAATGCAGGTGAAATTAGAGGAAGTCGTATTTTTGGCCCTGTTGCAAGAGAATTGCGTGCTGCAAACATGAAAGTGGTATCACTTGCACCTGAAGTACTTTAATTTTGTAAAAGATTTAAGTAATGAGTAAATTACATATAAAAAAAGGCGATACAGTTTACGTAAACTCTGGTGAAGATAAAGGTAAAACTGGCCGTGTGCTGAAAGTTCTTGTTAAAGAAGGACGTGCACTTGTAGAAGGTATCAATATGGTATCGAAAAGTACCAAACCTAATGCAAAGAACCCTCAGGGTGGTATCGTGAAGCAGGAAGCTGCTATACATATCTCAAACTTGAATGTGGTTGATCCTAAAACAGGCAAGCCAACACGTGTGGGAAGAAGAGAAAGTTCTGATGGTAGAACATTTGTTCGTTATGCTAAAAAATCAGGAGAGGAGATTAAATAATGAGTAATACTGCTAGCCTTAAGAAAGAATATGCAGAGCGCATTGCGCCTGCATTGAAGAATCAGTTCCAATATTCTTCAACAATGCAGATCCCCGTACTTAAGAAGATTGTTATTAATCAAGGATTGGGTATGGCTGTTGCTGACAAGAAGATTATTGAAGTTGCTATTAATGAGTTAACAGCAATTACGGGTCAGAAAGCTGTTGCAACAGTTTCACGTAAAGATATCGCTAACTTTAAGTTGCGTAAGAAAATGCCGATTGGCGTAATGGTGACTTTGCGTCGTGAAAGAATGTATGAGTTCCTTGAAAAACTTGTTCGTGTTGCTTTGCCACGTATTCGTGACTTTAAAGGTATCGAAAGTAAGTTCGATGGAAGAGGTAATTATACATTGGGTATTCAGGAACAAATCATTTTCCCTGAAATAAATATCGATAGTATTACTAAAATTCTCGGAATGAATATTACCTTTGTAACTTCTGCTCCGACAGATGAAGAAGGTTATGCTTTGTTGAAGGAATTTGGTTTACCGTTTAAAAACTCAAAAAAAGATTAATATATTATGGCAAAAGAATCAATGAAGGCTCGTGAAGTAAAAAGAGCCAAACTTGTAGCCAAATATGCTGAAAAACGTGCTGCGTTGAAAAAGATTGTCAACTCAGGTGATCCTGCTGAAGCTTTTGAAGCTGCTCAGAAATTACAGGCTATTCCTAAGAATGCTAATCCTATTCGTTTGCACAACCGTTGTAAATTGACCGGTCGTCCTAAAGGCTATATTCGTCAGTTCGGGATTTCAAGAATTCAGTTCCGCGAAATGGCTTCTAATGGTTTGATCCCGGGCGTTAAGAAAGCAAGCTGGTAATTCTTTTTATTTTTAAATATTGTCAGGGTAGTCCTGATTAATTTAATTTATTATTATATGACAGATCCAATCGCAGATTATCTCACCAGATTGAGAAATGCAATTAGTGCAAAGCACAGAGTAGTAGAAGTGCCTGCCTCAAATTTGAAAAAGGAAATCACTAAGATCCTTTTCGACAAAGGCTACATTCTGAACTACAAGTTTGTAGAAGATGGTCCTCAAGGAACTATCAAAGTGGCTTTGAAGTACGACTCAGTAAACAAAGTAAATGCTATTAAGAAACTTATTAGAGTTTCCACTCCGGGTTTACGTAAGTATACGGGTTACAAAGACATGCCGAGAGTTATTAATGGTTTAGGTATTGCTATAATATCTACTTCCAAAGGTGTAATGACTAACAAAGAAGCTGCTGAACTGAAAATTGGTGGTGAAGTTCTTTGTTATGTATATTAATAGGAGGATAAGCAATGTCAAGAATAGGAAAATTACCCATTAGTATTCCCACTGGAGTAACAGTTACTCTGAAGGATAATGTAGTTACTGTAAAAGGTCCTAAAGGCGAACTTAGCCAATTTGTTGATCCTTCTATCAATGTTGCAATTGAAGATGGACATGTGATGTTGACAGAAAACGAAAACGAGATGTTGGATAACATAAAACAAAGACATGCTTTTCACGGCTTGTATCGTTCTTTGGTTAACAACATGGTTATTGGTGTTTCTGAAGGTTATAAGAAAGAACTGGAACTTGTCGGTGTAGGTTACCGTGCTTCAAACAATGGTAATATTATTGATTTCGCTTTGGGTTATACTCATAATATCTTTATGCAGTTGCCTCCTGAAATCAAGGTAGAAACTAAGTCAGAAAGAAATAAGAACCCTCTTATTATATTGGAATCTTGTGACAAACAACTGCTTGGTCAGGTTTGCTCAAAAATACGTTCTTTCCGTAAGCCGGAACCTTATAAAGGTAAAGGTATTAAGTTTGTTGGCGAAGAAATTCGTAGAAAGTCTGGTAAGTCAGCCGGTGCTAAATAATTTACATAAAATTGTATTATCATGACAACAAAATTAGAAAGACGAATCAAGATCAAATATAGAGTACGCAATAAGATTTCAGGTACTACTGAACGTCCGCGTATGAGTGTGTTTAGAAGTAACAAGCAGATTTACGTTCAAGTTATCGATGACTTGTCTGGTAGAACTTTGGCTGCAGCTTCATCTTTGGGAATGGAAGCTATGCCTAAGAAAGAACAGGCTGCTAAAGTTGGTGAACTGATTGCTAAGAAAGCTCAGGAAGCTGGTATTACGACTGTCGTATTCGACCGTAATGGTTACTTGTATCATGGGAGAATAAAAGAAGTAGCTGACGCTGCTCGTAACGGTGGACTTAAATTTTAATCAATTATGGCAGTTAATAATAGAGTTAAGATAACTAACGATATAGAGTTAAAAGACAGATTGGTTGCTATCAACCGTGTTACAAAGGTAACAAAGGGTGGTAGAACATTCAGCTTTTCTGCAATTGTCGTTGTTGGAAACGAAGACGGTATTATTGGTTGGGGCCTTGGTAAAGCAGGTGAAGTAACAGCTGCTATTGCTAAAGGCGTTGAAGCAGCTAAAAAGAACTTGACTCGTGTTCCTGTATTGAAAGGTACAGTTCCTCATGAACAGTCGGCTAAATTTGGCGGCGCTGAAGTATTCATCAAGCCGGCTTCTACCGGTACTGGTGTGGTAGCAGGTGGTGCGATGCGTGCTGTTTTGGAAAGTGTGGGTATTACAGATGTTTTGGCTAAGTCAAAAGGTTCTTCTAATCCGCACAACTTGGTAAAAGCTACTATTTTAGCTTTGGGTGAGATGAGAGATGCCCGTATGGTTGCTCAGAACAGAGGCGTAAGTATGGAAAAAGTATTTAGAGGATAAGGAGGAATTATGTCAACTATTAAGATTAAACAAATAAAAAGTAGAATTGGTGCTCCTGCTGATCAAAAAAGAGTACTCGATGCGCTGGGACTTCGCAAGATGAATCGTGTGGTTGAGCACGAAGAAACTCCTTCTATTCTGGGAATGGTTGAAAAGGTAAAACACCTGGTTGCCATCGTTAAGTAATTCATTGTTAATAAAAAAACTAATTACGATATGAATTTAAGTAATTTAAAACCTGCAGAAGGATCTACAAAGACTAGAAAAAGAATTGGCCGTGGCCCCGGATCTGGTTTGGGTGGTACTTCTACAAGAGGTCATAAAGGTGCTAAATCAAGATCAGGTTATTCAAAGAAGATTGGTTTTGAAGGCGGACAGATGCCTCTTCAACGTCGTGTTCCGAAGTTTGGTTTTAAGAATATTAACCGTGTAGAATATAAAGCTATTAACCTTGAAACTATTCAGAAATTGGCTGAAGCTAAGAATCTGACTAAGGTAGGTATGAATGACTTTATTGAAGCTGGTTTCATTTCTTCTAATCAATTGGTAAAAGTACTAGGTAACGGTAGTTTGACTACTAAGCTTGATGTGGAAGCTAATGCTTTTTCAAAGAGTGCGGTAGCTGCAATCGAAGCTGTTGGTGGTAATGCAGTAAAACTCTGATTCAATGAGAAAATCTATTGAAACATTAAAGAATATATGGAAAATTGAGGATCTGAGACAAAGGATCCTCATTACTATATTATTTGTTGCAATTTACAGGTTTGGTTCTTACGTGGTTCTGCCAGGTATTAACCCTGCTATGTTAACTCAGTTGCATAAACAAACGAGTGAAGGTTTGTTAGCCTTGTTAAACATGTTCTCTGGAGGAGCGTTTTCTAATGCATCTATTTTTGCATTGGGAATCATGCCATATATCTCGGCATCAATTGTAATTCAGCTTTTGGCGATTGCTGTTCCCTACTTTCAGAAAATCCAGCGTGAAGGTGAAAGTGGTAGAAGAAAAATCAATCAGTATACCCGTATATTGACAATTGCAATTTTGGTTTTCCAAGCTCCCTCATACTTGCTTAACCTTAAGATGCAAGCCGGACCATCACTTAATGCTTCATTAGATTGGACATTCTTTATAATTACTTCTACCATCATTTTGGCAGCTGGAAGTATGTTTATTCTGTGGCTTGGAGAAAGAATAACAGATAAAGGGATAGGTAATGGTATATCATTCATCATTTTGATAGGTATTATTGCCCGTCTGCCACAATCTTTATTCCAGGAGTTCGTTTCTCGTTTGGCTTCTCCGGGTGCAGGTGGTATCATCATGTTTTTGTTGGAAATAGTATTTTTGTTGTTCGTTATTGCAGCAGCAATTTTGCTGGTTCAAGGCGTCCGCAAAGTTCCCGTGCAATATGCAAAACGTATTGTAGGAAACAAACAATATGGTGGTGCAAGACAATATATTCCTTTAAAGGTGAATGCTGCGAATGTAATGCCTATCATCTTTGCCCAGGCAATCATGTTTATCCCTATTACATTGGTAGGTTTCTCAAATGCTGCAACCGCAAGTGGTATTGTACGTGCATTTGTAGATCATACTAGCTTCTGGTATAATTTTGTTTTTGCAATATTGATTATTGTGTTTACATACTTCTATACTGCAATAACAATTAATCCTAACCAGATGGCAGAAGATATGAAGAGAAATAATGGTTTTATTCCGGGAATAAAACCAGGTAAGAATACAGCTGAGTATATAGATGCGATTATGTCTCGTATTACTCTGCCGGGTTCTATATTCTTGGCTCTTGTAGCCATTATGCCTGCATTTGCTGGCATTTTTGGAGTAAAAGCTGAGTTCGCCCAGTTCTTCGGTGGTACATCCTTATTGATTCTTGTAGGTGTTGTATTGGATACACTCCAACAGGTAGAAAGTCATTTGTTGATGCGCCATTATGACGGATTGTTAAATTCTGGAAGAATCAAGGGGCGTGCTGGTAATGTTGCTGCATATTAATTAGTCTGAGATGATATTTCTTAAGACAGATGATGAGATAGAGCTGCTTCGTCAGAGTAACCTACTTGTAGGTAGGACTCTGGCTGAAGTTGCTAAATTGATAAAACCCGGTGTGACAACTAAGGAACTTGACAAGGTGGCCGAAGAGTTTATTAGAGATAATGGAGCTGTTCCTACTTTTAAAGGTTTTCCAAATCAGTATGGTGATCCCTTCCCCAGTACCTTGTGTACTTCGGTAAATGATCAGGTTGTACACGGTATTCCCAATGATACCCCTTTGAAAGAAGGTGATATTGTTTCTGTTGATTGTGGTACTTATATGAATGGTTTTTGTGGGGATTCAGCTTATACTTTCTGTGTAGGAGAAGTTGATCCTGAGGTCTTGAAACTTTTGAAGACAACAAAAGAAGCTTTATATTTAGGTATAGAGAATGCCATTCATGGAAAGCGTTTGGGTGATATAGGTTTTGCTGTCCAGCAACATTGCGAGGCTAATTCCTATGGTGTGGTAAGAGAATTTGTAGGTCATGGCATTGGAAAAGATATGCATGAAGATCCGCAGGTACCCAATTATGGAAAAAGAGGATATGGCACTCTGTTGAAAAAGGGTATGTGCATTGCCATCGAACCGATGATAACATTGGGTTCCCGCCAAATAGTAATGGAAAGAGATGGATGGACAGTGCGTACACGCGATAGGAAATGTGCCGCTCACTTTGAGCATACAGTTGCAATAGGAGTTGGGAAGGCAGATATTTTGTCCTCATTTGAATATGTCGAACAAGTATTAGGAGATAAAGCAATTTAATATGGCAAAGCAATCCGCAATAGAACAAGATGGAGTTATAGTTGAAGCATTGTCTAATGCAATGTTTCGTGTTGAGCTAGAAAACGGGCATGAGATTACTGCTCATATCTCTGGCAAGATGAGAATGCATTACATTAAAATATTACCCGGGGATAAGGTCAGAGTAGAGATGTCTCCTTATGACTTATCTAAAGGAAGAATCGTTTTTAGATACAAATAAAAAAGAAATAAGATATGAAAGTAAGAGCATCATTAAAGAAACGTACGCCGGAATGCAAAATCGTTAGACGAAATGGCCGTTTGTATGTTATTAACAAGAAAAATCCTAAGTATAAACAACGTCAAGGATAATTTATTATTTTTGCAAAAAAAATAATTTAGTATATGGCTATAAGAATAGTTGGTGTAGATTTGCCTCAGAATAAGAGAGGCGAGATTGCGTTAACCTATGTATATGGTATTGGACGCAGTAGTTCAGCAAAAATCTTGGATAAGGCTGGTGTTGACAGAGATGTGAAAGTGAAAGACTGGACAGATGACCAGGCTGCTAGAATTCGTGAAATCATTGGTGCTGAATACAAAGTAGAAGGTGATCTTCGTTCAGAAGTGCAATTAAACATTAAGCGATTAATGGATATTGGTTGCTATCGTGGTGTACGTCACCGTATTGGTCTGCCGGTTCGTGGCCAGAGCACTAAGAACAACGCTCGTACACGTAAGGGAAGAAAGAAAACAGTTGCAAATAAGAAAAAAGCTACTAAATAATAATTGTTGATATGGCAAAAAAAACAGTCGCAGCTAAGAAGAGAAATGTGAAGGTTGACGCTAATGGACAGTTGCATGTTCATTCTTCATTCAACAACATCATTGTATCTTTGGCAAATAGTGAAGGTCAGATTATCTCATGGTCTTCTGCAGGTAAGATGGGATTTAGAGGTTCTAAGAAGAACACTCCTTATGCAGCACAGATGGCTGCACAAGATTGCGCTAAAGTAGCGTTTGATCTTGGCCTGAGAAAGGTTAAAGCTTATGTAAAGGGTCCTGGAAACGGACGTGAGTCTGCTATCAGAACTGTTCACGGAGCTGGTATCGAGGTTACTGAAATTATTGATGTAACTCCGCTTCCACACAACGGTTGTCGTCCTCCGAAAAGAAGAAGAGTTTAATAGATAACCTATTTTTATATGTAACTTGATTTTGTTAATAATGGATTGCACTTCCTTTCTGTAATCGCGGCTGCAACAAATTAAGTTCATTAGTAACAATTAAATTAGAAAAAGAAATGGCTAGATATACTGGACCAAAATCAAGAATTGCCCGTAAATTCGGTGAAGGAATCTTTGGAGCAGATAAAGTTTTATCTAAGAAGAATTATCCTCCCGGACAACATGGTAACAACAGAAGAAGAAAGACTTCTGAGTATGGTGTCATGTTGGCAGAAAAACAAAAAGCTAAATATACTTACGGTGTGTTGGAAAAACAATTCCGTAACCTGTTTGAAAAGGCTGCAAGTGCTAACGGTATTACCGGTGAAATCTTGTTGCAGAGTTTAGAGGCTCGTCTTGACAACGTGGTGTTCCGTTTGGGTATTGCTCCGACTCGTGCTGCTGCCCGTCAGTTAGTAAGTCACAAGCACATTACAGTAGATGGAAAGGTAGTTAATATTCCTTCATTCTCTGTAAAACCCGGTCAGATTGTGGGTGTACGCGAAAGATCTAAATCTTTGGAAGTGATTGCTAATTCACTTGCAGGATTCAATCATAGCAAATATCCTTGGTTGGAGTGGGATGAAAGTTCTAAGGTAGGTAAGTTGTTACATATACCTGAAAGAGCAGACATTCCTGAAAACATTAAAGAACACTTGATCGTTGAATTGTACTCTAAATAATAATTAATTTCATGGCGATATTAGCATTTCAAAAACCTGATAAAGTATTAATGTTGGAAGCGGACTCCAGATTTGGAAAATTTGAGTTCCGTCCACTCGAACCCGGTTTCGGTATTACCGTAGGTAATGCTTTACGCCGTATTCTTCTTTCTTCATTGGAAGGATTTGCAATCAATACGATTAAGATCGAAGGTGTAGAACATGAGTTCGCATCTGTACCTGGTGTTAAAGAAGACGTGACCAACATTATCTTAAATCTGAAGCAAGTCAGATTTAAGCAAGTAGTAGAAGAGTTCGAAAATGAAAAGGTAAGCATTACCGTTGAGAATTCTAGTGAATTTAAGGCAGGTGATATAAGTAAGTATTTGACTGGATTTGAAGTGTTAAATCCTGAATTGGTTATTTGCCATTTAGATTCAAAAGCAACAATGCAGATGGACATTACTATTAATAAAGGTAGAGGGTATGTTCCGGCCGACGAAAACCGCGAATATTGTACCGATGTTAATGTAATTCCTATCGATTCTATTTACACACCGATACGTAATGTAAAATATCAGGTGGAAAACTTCCGTGTTGAACAGAAGACTGACTACGAAAAGCTGGTATTGGAAATTACTACCGATGGTTCCATTCACCCGAAGGAAGCTTTGAAAGAAGCCGCTAAAATATTGATTTATCATTTCATGTTGTTCTCTGATGAAAAGATTACTCTTGAAACATCCGATGTGGACGGCAATGAAGAATTTGATGAAGAAGTATTGCACATGCGCCAGCTGCTTAAGACTAAGCTTGTTGATATGGACCTCTCAGTTCGTGCCTTGAACTGCTTGAAAGCTGCCGATGTGGAAACATTGGGTGACTTGGTACAGTTCAACAAGACAGATCTGTTGAAGTTCAGAAACTTCGGTAAGAAATCGCTCACGGAGCTTGATGATTTGCTCGAGGGTCTGAATCTGTCGTTTGGGACCGATATCTCTAAATATAAATTAGATAAAGAATAAAAAATGAGACATAATAAGAAATTCAATCATTTAGGTCGTACTGCTTCTCATAGAAGTGCTATGTTATCTAACATGGCTTGTTCTTTGATCAAGCACAAAAGAATCACTACGACTGTTGCAAAGGCTAAAGCTTTGAAGAAATTCGTTGAGCCTTTAATTACAAAATCTAAAGACGACACAACTAATTCACGTCGTGTTGTATTTAGCAACTTGCAAGATAAGTTTGCTGTAACGGAGTTGTTCAAAGAAATCTCTGTAAAAGTAGCAGATCGTCCGGGTGGTTACACTCGTATCATCAAAACAGGTCATCGTTTGGGTGATAATGCTGAAATGTGCTTTATCGAATTGGTAGATTACGATGAAAACATGGCTAAGACTGCAACTGCTAAGAAAGCAACTCGTACTCGTCGTTCTAAGAAGAGTGCAGCCGCTACAGAAGCTCCTGCAGCATCGGCAGCTGAAACTACAGAGGAGGCCCCTAAAGCTGAATAATCTGTATATCATCATATATATAAAAGCCATAGCTATAAAAGCTGTGGCTTTTTTTTATTTTATGCCATGACCGGCAGTAATGAGAAAACAAGCTGAGAGCGCTTTCGTCCACATAAATATTACTTGTCCTGTTTACAAAAGTTTTGATATGAACGAAGCATACAGAACGAGAACAGCTTTTAGATTAAAGCCGGAATTAAGAACACTGAATAATTCCTTCAAAACCTTCATGGATAGATAACTGCCTGTATCTCAAAAAGAAATCATGAAGGAGTTGAGAGCTGATCCTTCATATCTTTTGATAATCCTTCAAATCTCCTTTAAAACAAAATACCTTTGATATTTGTTAATTATTGTATGAAATGAAACCTAAGAAGCTATTTATGTTATCTTTGTAACTCAAACAGTAAGCAATGAGAGGATTTGTAACAGTCATATTATTTTTTCTGTTTGCTTTGGCTTTTGCCAGAACAGAATATGTTGATGCAGTTCCAGCTGCGTTAATGACGGTATGTACTGTACAGAATACGGATACTACTCCGCAGGACTCCATCAATGAGGATAGTGTCATTCCCATGGATAGCAATAAGGGAATAGCAGATATGGAGTTTGGGGATGCTCATACTTTAGCACATCGTGTCAGTGCTTCTGCAGAGCGTATGTACCGTTTTTCCTCCATAGAGACTACCCAATTTATAAAGACTTTGTTGCGTAAGATGGCCGCCCGGATGGCCAGTCTTGCAAGCTGTCATACCCATGTGTATGCCTCTTCCCACTCCCTTCATTGGGATAGTGCTTGCGAGCACTATATCTTCGGTATGAGGCGTATTCTCATTTAGCTTTTATTCTTTTACCAATTTGTTTTTTCATGGTTCCGTCTTGTCGGTGATGGCGAGATGTGACCTTGGTATGAATTATTGTCTTTTTAATTAGTAAAGAATAAAATTTAAATTATTATGAGTAATACAGTTTCTACTGAAGCGACCTTATTTTCAACAACACATCCTGATGTCGTAAAACGTACTAGTATTTCTTCTGTTATCATATCCGCTATCCTTTGCGTGATAGGTGCAGGTGCATTTGCAACCTCTTTAAAGATGGGGGATTCCTCATCCACCATGAGTATGGTGTTTATGGCTGGTGGAACCATTTTGTTTCTGTGGGCCGTATTCCGCCTTTTCTGGCGAAGCAAGGAATGGGTATATGCACCTACCGGCAGTGTAGCTAAAGAAGGAGCCTGCTTCTTTGATGTATGCGATTTACAGGCTTTAACGGAAACGTTGGAGAAAAAAGGTTTTGAAACCAAGAATGACGTGAAAGTAAAGACAAACGGAAACGTACGTATGGACTATATGATTTCTCAGGATAAGAAATTCGTTGCGGCCCAGTTGTTCCGTTTCATCCCCTATACATACGAGCCTGCATCTTCTGTGTTTTATTTCACGGGAGACGATGCAAGTGCGTTTGTACATTGCTTGGAAACAAGTGAATTTTGATTTTCTATGACTCTTTATGTTATGAAATAAGGTGTGCCTGTGAAGGTCTGCTTTATTTGCTTAAGACGTTAATGTGATAAATTGTTGGGTGGGGTTAGTCGTTGATGATTAGCCCCATCTTTTTCATCAGGAAGCAAGCGTTCATATTTTGTGCGATACCTTCACGGAGTTTGTATGAAAAAGTCAGTTCATCATTGGTGATATCAGCTTCAAAGCAATAATTCCGTATCTCTTTGGGGAAATATTCTATTAATTTCCCTAATAGCAGGTCGTGTGTGGCAATGATACCGTTCGTTTTCAGTTCCATCAGTTGGCGTACCAGGGCGAATGAGCCTTTCTGCTTGTCCATCGAGTTAGTTCCTTTTAAAATCTCATCCAGAATGATGAACAACTCCTCTCCCTTATTCAGGCGGTCTATAATTTGTTTCAATCGTTTTAGTTCGGCAAAGAAGTAAGATTCGTTGTCTGTCAACGAATCGGAAGTCCGCAAGCTTGTCACTAGTTTGGCAGGATATATTTCAAGGGAGGAACAGCATACAGGGCAGCCGGTACATGCCAATACATAATTCACTCCGATCGTACGCAGATAAGTACTTTTCCCTGCCATGTTGGCTCCTGTGATGATGACAAAGAACGGTCTTGAGGGGATATCGGCATCATTGGTCACACATTGCCGTGCAGGCATCAGGGGATGTCCCATATCCTTTGCAAGGAAAACAAAAGGCTTGCCGGCAATGGCCGGATAGGCGTATGCGGGATGGTTGCCGGCAAATGTCGCCAGCGAACAAAGAGCATCAATGTCACCCAGGACGTCCAGCCAGTGAAGCAGATATTTTCCATATTTGTGCCTCCATTGTTCAATGCGCATTACCTGCCGGAGTTGCCAGAACATGGAACCTTCTAGCAAGACATATAACAATTGGTTGTTGCGCAAGTCCAGTTTGTCCAGTTCCCGTGAAAGCTCTTTCAAAATATGGGTGGTGGATTTCCCGTCCATGCCGAATTCAGCTTTCAGGTGTCTGAGTAGCGGAGCGTTCATTTCCCGGTTCTCTATCAGGCTGATCAGTTCGGCGTAGATAGACAGGATACGTAATTTCTTGTCATAAACTCTTTGCAGATTGCTGACAGGCTTTATCAGTCCGAAACTACCTATCACGAACAGTCCGAAGGCCAGTCCGAACCATGTCATCGGAATGACCCCGGCCACTCCCAGCATAGCCAGTACGATGTTGACTCCGGGAACTATTCCCAATAACGGGCGGCTCCACCATTTCTTGCTGAAATAAGCAGGTGCTTCCGTCCACTCTTTAATTTCTTCGCGGTCGCTTGTCGCCCCTTTGTAGAGCAGACCGGTAATCCGGAATGTTTCCCGGAAATCGGAATAAGCAGCCAGTTCCTTTGTCGCCTCCTGCCGTTGGATTATCTCTTCCTTTATCTCCAGATGATTTTGTAACCATTCTGCCAGTTTTTCCTTTCCGAATGAAGTGCAGGTACGGTTCAAGGCCTGAAACAAAGAGTGCCTTCCGAACAAGTCCAGGTCAAAAGAATACCTGTGGGCCGGGTTTGTAAATTCCTTTCCGTCCTCAAAAGGCTCATAGTTGTCCGCCAGTGCGGAAAGCTCGTCACTATTCACCCGTATGCAGGTTTCCAGCCAGTCTTTGCGGAAAAACAACCGGTTGTGATACTTCACCAATGCCAGAAAAGGAACGAAAGTGACCGCTATAGTGAGACATATAGTGGTTGTTCCTGCCTGATAGAAGTAGATTGTTCCTATAATCCCTGCTGCAAATAACAAGACCCTCAGCGTGCTGATGCGGAGAATCTTATTTTTTACCTGGCGGAGTTCTGCCTCAGCCTGTTCAATGCGCTGTTCGTATTTTGCTTTCAATTCCATAATGATAGGTTGTAAATATTTCCTTGCCATACCGGGTGCGGTTTTGCTGCGGAGAGGGGGGAAGCCTTCTGCGGCGATGCAAGGGTATGGCGAAGAACTTTTCATTTGTTTCCCGGCAAATATATAGAAAAAAAAACGTCTCCTTCTGTTTCTTGTGTTATTTAGACTTATCTTTTCATTTTAGGAAGAAGAGCCTTCCATCCGGAATGATGGCAGTTAGACCGATGAGGATGAATGACAGGAAATGAAATTTTAACATAGCCGATGAATCCATTGTCAATAGGAAAAAGTATATTTGTCTGTCTGATAAAGATTATAAACTACTTGGGGTATGAGAAAAATGATATTCATTTTATGCATTCCGACCGCTTTGCTTTCGGCTTGCTCACCATCCGGAATGCAAGGTAATCCGGCGGCAGTACAAGCCGGTGCGGCCATCGGCGGAGTATTAGGCGCTATTGTGGGTGACAGGGCCGGCGGATATAACGGTTCGCAATTCGGCGCCCTGCTGGGAACTGTAACGGGGGCTGCTGTGGGAAATGCCATAACTACGCCTCGGGAGAAAACTTATCAGGTGGAGGAGTATTACGTGAAGACTTATCCTTCTTCTTCGCAGTATGAGCATACTTCCTCTTATGAGCCTTCGTCAGGATTGAGGATCATCAACCTGCGTTTTATCGATGATAACCGTAACCATGTTATTGATGCGGAAGAAGACAGCAAACTGGTGTTCGATGTGGTGAATGATGGGGATGTGCCCGCTTACAATGTTACTCCGGTGATAGAGGAAATGAGCGGCATGAAACATATTTTGATTTCACCTTCGGCTCAGATAGCCTATATGCCTGTCGGGAATCAGATAAGGTATACGGCCACCATTCGCGGAGGCAGGAAGTTGAAAACAGGCCAGGCGCAATTCCGTGTTTTTGCAACAGAGAGCAACGGGGCGGTGACCGAAGCGCATGAGTTTACTTTGCCTACCCAAAAACGGATAAAGAAATAAGTTCCTTGACTGGCAGGGTCTCTGCGGGCGGATAACCCTTTGCCGGAGACAACGTAAGCGTTCTCAGCCCTATTGTTAAGCCTTTCAGGCCGTCCGGTTACTATCTCCAAAACCTGCGGAGTTATCTCCATAGCCTTTGGAGTTAACTCCGCAAGCTTTGGAGATAACTCCATAGTGCTATGGAGATAGTATATATCCTTTCTTCAGACCTTAGCAGGCGGGAGAAAAGGCCTTAGGGTGGGGTATGTGTGGAGTTACTCCTTGTTGATGATCCCTTGTATCTCTTGCAGAGTCAGATTTCCTGTGATGGCGATGATGGTAAATTCATTTTTTTCCTGACTCATCAATACAAATTCCTTTTCTTTGTTTTTGTTCCGTTTCAGATAAATGATGGTTTTCTCGCCTTCATCGTTTATGCGCATCAACTCCTCGTAGCCGTTCTTGGGGCTGATGAAAGCTGTCTCCTTTTTCAGCTTGGCGATAATGTCGGGTTTTTCACAACTTAGAATCTGGATGTTATCCAGTTTGGAGGCTACTTCGCCTATATTTACCCCTTCCGTTTTCATGTTGGGCATCAGGCTGAGCATGGCTTTTGAGATATAGACAGAGGTTACCCCTTCCATATCAGCGAACTTGTCGAAAAAACTGTCCTGTGCGTAGGTGAACAGTGAGCACAGAGAGAGCAATAAAGTAATGATATATGTACGTTTCATTGTTTTATGTTATTTAATCGGTTTAATTGTTCGTTTACGTTCTCTTGAATTTTTCCGGTAGCTTCCTGCACCGATTCCACCTTTTCTATTCCTTTATTCAGGCTGCTGGAAAGCATGATAAGTGCCTTCTGGGCCTGTGCGTATGCTTCTTCGGGGGTGGCGCAGGTATCTTGCGGTGCCGGATAGGGCTTGTATAGGTACAGTCCTACGGAGAGCAGGATGAGCAGGCTGGCGGCTATGCTTCCTATCCATTGCAAGCGGAGGGCCCGTATATGTTTTTTTATTTTCAGCGTGCGTCTTTCGCCTGTATCCCATTCGTCTATCTTGCGGCTCAGCCTGCTTTCCAGGCCTTCCGGTATTTCGGGAGCGGGATGTGCTGCCAGTTGCATGAAGATTTCCTTCTCGGCAAGTAAATGAGCCGGAACGTCCTCTTCGGTAAAAAAGCGTTTCAGTTCCTTTTCTTCGGTATCGCTGGTTTCTCCATCGTAATACCGGGCCAATAGTCTTTCTATTTCATTTACTTTCATAGTTCATTATTGCATTATATTGTTCACGTATCTTTTTGCGGGCGCGGCTCAGCAACACACGTATGTTGATGGCATTCAGTCCGGTGGCTTGCTCTATCTCCTCAAAGGAGCAATCATTGACATCACGAAGCAGAATCACACGTTTTTGTTGCTCGGGCAGTCTGCCGATGAGCCGTTTTACCTGGTTCACTTCATCCCGCTGTTCTATTTCCCGGGCTATGTTGGTGTCCATGGGGAGGTTCAGCTCTTCGGGAGGGCGTCCGTCTTCATCCGGCTGACTCCGGCGCAGGACGTCGTAGCACAGATTCTTGATGAGGGTGACACAATAGGCTTCGGTGTTCAGTACGTCCGCCAGTTCATCGCGCTTGTTCCACAATTTCAGATACGCTTCCTGCACCATATCTTCCGCATTCTGAGGGTTGCCCGTCAGCCGGAAGGCTACCCGGTAGAGTTTCCGGTGGTAAGGTAGAAATTGTTGCTTAAACTCAGCGGCGTCCATGCTTCTTTCCTGTTTCCTGATTTACTAATTTGTCTATATCATCCTTTGTGAATTTTCCGTTTATCTGTACCAGTGTACAGTCTTCTTTTCCGGTGCATACAAACAGCAGTTCACGGATAGTTTCCTTTTTTGTTTTCATCAGCACGCGGACTTTCTCGCCTTCATCGTTTACACGCATCAGCTCATCATATCCTTTCAGATTCAGTTTGTTCACTTTTTTGTTGAACCGTTCTTTTACGCTTGCCGTACAAGATTCCAGGTCCAGTACTTTTATTGACTTTATTTTTCTTATTATCTCAGCGTCTTCATCGTGTCCGGCAAACATTTTTCCAAGAGACATCATGAAAGAAGATACTTTGACACAATCGGCATTTTTTTCGCTGCCGAATTCATTGAAAAGACCGTTGATGCCTTGGGCGTAGCCCAGATGGCAGACGAAGACTAGCAATAGAGTAAATACAAACTTTTTCATGGTTCTATTTTGTTTTTGTTCATACTGAAATTGTTTTTTGAAAGCGCTTTCAATCAGATAGACGGGGGAAGTGGGAAAGTTGTTACAAAGGGAAAAGAATTTTTTTAAGTTTCTATGTTTGTAAAGAGGTTCAGCTTTACAAAGAAAGCATCATTCAATAGCCTGTTTGATCTTTCATCAGCATGATCACAGGCTTTGCCGGTCCCTTTAACCAATTCCTTTCATTCAGGTAATTTCGGGGAGTAGAATGAAGAAACCCTCGCCTTGTTTACAAATCTTTCGCAAGTTCAAGATGAGAACAAGGGGTTTTTCTTATGAAATGATATTGGCTGGGGATTATTGGTTCCGCACAGGCAGCCTCACCCATAACCATCCGGGAATCAATTTCCAGAAGAATACGATAAGCTGATAGCGCCAGTCTATGATGGCTACTCTTTTCCTTCGGGAGATGGCTTTTACAATTTGAGATGCCACTTGGGAAGTATGCATCAGCAGCGGATATTTATCATCTTTCAGCAAAGGAGTGGCGACAAATCCGGGACGGATATCGGTGAAGGAGATGTTTAGTTTCTTCATGTGTGCCAATTGGTCCAATGCATCTATGTACGTGTTCTGAAACCGCTTGGTAGCTGAATAAGCTGGGGCGGATCCCAGCCCTTTGGTGCCTGCTATGGAGCTGATTACGGCTATATGCCCTTTCCCGTGTTGCTCAAAATAGTGATAGGCGGCATTGACCATCCGTATGAATCCCGAAACATTGGTGGCGGCGGTTTGTAATTCTATATCGGGTTGAAGTGAAAGATTTTGTTTGCCTATGCCCGAGCTGAGCAGGAACACATCCATACCTCCCATTTTAGTAATCAGTTGCTCCAATGAGAAAGGGGCGTCCTCACGGGTGACATCTATTGTCTGAGTACATACCTGTCCGGGCGCGGATAACCGGATTTTTTCCAGTTCTTCTTCTCTACGTCCTGCCACGCCTACTTGCCAGCCGTCTTTCAGATAGCATCGCGCCACTTCCAGTCCGATGCCGGAAGTGGCGCCAATGATAATGATTCTTTTCATCCGCTTCGTCTTATTGTAAAGCTTGCTCAATGTCGGCTATGATGTCGTTTACATTCTCGATGCCCACTGAAAGACGAATCAAGTCCGGAGCGACTCCCGCTTCGCGCAACTGTTCGTCGGTGAGCTGGCGGTGAGTATGGCTGGCGGGATGCAGTACGCAGGTCCGTGCGTCGGCCACATGGGTTACGATGCAGATGAATTTCAGCCTGTCCATAAATTCTATCGCTTCCTCACGGGTTCCGTTCAAGCCGAAAGCGATGACACCGCACGAGCCGTTTGGCATATATTTCTGTGCCAGATCATAGTATTTGCTGCTTTTCAGTCCGCAATAGTTCACCCATTTCACTTTCGGGTTGGCTTCCAGCCATTCGGCCACTTTCTGTGCGTTTTCGCAATGACGGGGCACGCGCAGGTGTAATGTTTCCAATCCCAGATTCAGCAGGAACGCATTTTGCGGAGACTGGATGGAGCCGAGGTCACGCATCAGTTGGGCGGTTGCTTTCGTCATGTAAGCCATTTTGCCGAATGCTTTGGTATAAGTCAGTCCGTGATAAGATTCGTCGGGCTGGGTCAGACCGGGGAATTTGTCCGCATGGGCTTCCCAGTCAAAGTTGCCGCTGTCCACAATGGCGCCTCCTACACTGGTGGCATGACCGTCCATGTATTTGGTTGTAGAATGGGTGACGATATCCGCTCCCCATTCAAACGGGCGGCAATTGATGGGAGTGGCGAAGGTGTTGTCCACAATCAAAGGCACACCGTGCTTGTGTGCGATGCGTGCGAACTTTTCGATGTCCAGCACATCGATGCTCGGATTGGAGATGGTTTCGCCGAACAACGCTTTGGTATTCGGGCGGAAAGCTTGGTCTATTTCCTCTTCGGATGCATTGGCGTCAATGAAGGTACACTCGATGCCCAGTTTTTTCAGCGTGACGCCGAACAGGTTGAATGTACCTCCGTAGATGGTAGACGAGCATACGAAGTGGTCGCCTGCCTGACAGATATTGAAAATGGCATAGAAGTTGGCAGCCTGGCCGGACGAGGTCAGCATAGCACCCACACCACCTTCCAATGCTGCGATTTTTGCGGCGACGGCGTCATTGGTGGGGTTTTGCAAGCGTGTATAGAAATATCCCGAATCTTCCAGATCGAACAGACGCGCCATCTGTTCGCTGGTGTCATACTTGAATGTGGTACTTTGATAAATAGGCAAAACGCGCGGTTCGCCTTTTTTCGGAGTCCAGCCTGCCTGTACGCATAAGGTCTCCCTGCTATACTTCTTATCCATGTTTATATTGTTATTAAAATTACATATTCATTTATTTCGCAGCAAAATTAAGAATAATCTGTCATTTAGGGTTCAATTATTGAGAAAAGTGTTATATTTGAACGATTTTAATAAGCTTAACTATGGCAGAGGATATAAAATTCAGGCATACTATGCCGGTGCAGATACGATTCAGCGATGTGGACCAGTTTGGTCATATGAACAATTCAGTTTACTTTTCTTTGTATGATTTGGCAAAGACTACTTATATAAAAGATGTGTTTGGCAGTGCCGACTGGAGTAAGCTGGCTATTGTGGTGGCCAATATCAATGCAAACTTCTTTATGCCGGTATTTTTCTCGGATCATCTGGTGATAGAAACGGCTGTGGTACATTTGGGGCATAAGAGTTTTACTTTGTTGCAGCGTGCCGTGACTACGGATACCCATGAGGTGAAGTGTGAGTGCCGCACGGTGATGGTAGGTTATGACCTGGCTACCAAAGAACCGAAATTGATTTCCGAGGATTATAAGGAGGCCATTTGCAGGTACGAGGAAAAAACGTTGGAGGAACTTTCAAAAGGGTAGAAATGGATGGTATACTCGCTATAAATAGCTAAAAAGTTATTTATAGCGAGATTGTATTATTTTATTAAAAGCATTCTCCTGTAATGGTTAAAAGTTTGGGAGATGAGTCAAAATTACCATATAATAAAATTTCTCTTTGAAACTTTCCTATGTCATCGGGATGGAAAATGATATTCAGACAAGTGCTGTCTCCCGGATTTATTTCAGTAATTTCATTTTCAATATTCAAACATTCGCATGAAAGATCTATATGACTGATTCTTACTATGTTCTTCCCTGTATTCCATATTGTGAATTTGATTCTTGCCTTTTCCGTGCGGCTGATTTTGCCTAAATCTATCTCATTTGTGTTGAATGTAATGGTGGTGTTCGCTTCTTCGCTGGGAGATTCATTTCCATAAAAAGAGTGCGACACATATTTACCATTATTTAAAAGGTAGACTCTAGGTGTGTTTTTAGCCATATCCAATTCCACTAATATGGATTTAGTGTCTAGATATACATTGGAGTAGTCATCTATATTTTTATTGGCAATTAAATTGAAAGTCTTTTTACTTTTACATGCAATTATATAAATAGTATCGGTCGAGTTATGTATTTCTGACAGAGCTTTGTGTATGCATCCTTTGCAACCATTACCCAATATGGTAACAAGGTGGGTGGCATTGTGGATTTGTGATTTCTCAACTCCGACTTCATCAAACAGTTTTTGAAGGCATTTGTCATTATTGGACATACAGCTTGCCAGGAACAGTCCTCCACATAGAATGATTGAGTAGTTCTTTTTCTTCATTTTTTCCGGCCTTGAAGTGTGAAACACCTGAATACCAGTTTGTTTTCGTCAAACTGAGGATTATTTTCATTATTCTCTGAAATATACAGGCCTTTTTTACCTACGAAGCACAAGTGATGGGCATAGGTGTTGCCGGGAAATTTTGTTTCACCAATAATTTCATAGTCTTTGTTTAGAATGATGATGGAGAAACTTTGATGCGGATTGTTGGAGAATGGTTTTATATTATCATCCGGCATTAAGGCAAACCGATAGAATACTTTTCGGTATTTATCATACATCAAGTGGTGGTAATGGGGCTGTAATCCTCTGTCATGTATGGTTTTGAATAAATCAATTTGTAAATTTTGGGAGACTGGACGCACGTGGGGCAGATAATGGCTTTTAGCATTATACGCTTTTTTATGTTTGAAATCAGAAGATACAAATATGCTGTCATATTGTCCCAGTGAAACAACAACTTCTTTACCTGTATATGTGTAACTGATTTCAGGGTCATACAGAATGTAGTCTATCTCATCTTTGTTAAAAATAGATGGGTATCGTAGTTCTGTCCACCCTAGTTTTTTTTTATGAAGGTCTGCATAAGCAAATATGGGTATTTTATCCCATTCATCTTTTTTACGGGGATATTTTAATAATGATTGACTGAAATATAAAATAGAATCCTTAATTATGGCAGGTCGATATGTATAACTCATGCAACAAATGTGGTCGAAAGCATGAAAGTTTACGCTGTCTTTCCAAAAGCTATTCTTATTTTCCACTTCTCCTTTTTCATTGATAATTCCAAAAACTCCATTCCAAGTTGTAATTAAAAAATGCTTTGAGCTAAGTGGAAAACAGCCATTAGTTGATGGCATTGCATTTCTCCCCTCTTTTTGTAGATGAATTGTTTTAATAACTTGTTTGGTATCCAAATCATAGATATGAACTTTATAGCTTGCTTTTTCATTCAAAAAGGAAAGATACTCATGTCCGTTTTCTTCAAATTGGAATATAGATTTGCTTTCATAATGTGTATGTTCATCTATAGACAGGCAGATGGAGTCTGTAGCTGTTAATTCTGTACCATAGTCTATTGGACGAGAAGGAGATGAACACGATGCTCCTAGAAGCAGATAAGTGAAGATATACAAAAAATATTTCATACACTATAGATTAAATATAGGGTATTTAATTATCTTCAGTTTGTAGATTGGATCAACTAATTATGAATAGGAAAGATCTTAAATACCCTATGGAATGATTTGCTAGTCGGTTAAATTAATTGGGAGCTCCTTCATCTCTTCCGCACCTTTGGTTTGGGTCTTCATAACAATTATTGAATGAAAAATTTACACAAGAAGACGCTCCATCGAAATACCAGCATTTATCTCCTTCACCGGGAGGTCCGTAATCACTGCGAGCATTTCCGTTTTCTGTGTTGCTCGGAAGAGGTGCATCAAACTTTAATTCTTGTCGGGAAGAATAGATCTCTACGCTAGTCAAACAAAGAATGACTAGGACTAAAAAAAGTGATTTGTTTTTCATAAGATCTGCTTTTAAAGGTTAGTATATAGTTAACTTCACAAATGTACATTAGAATTTTATTATATCAAATATATTTTGGAATATTTTTCAGAATATATTGTTGGGTAACTGGTTTATATGCAGTGATATAATTGAATGTGACTTATATGATGTGCTAAATTTATGCTTTTTATTATGAAGAAAATAAACCTATTTAGTTCTAAAACTATTAATAAAGTTCTTTATGTACCAACTCTTCAAACAGCAATGCATATTTTGCAACGACTGCTTCGGCGTATTTCTTCCCTTTTCCGGCACTTGCTTTTTTAGGATTGCCTATACCGGTGTCTTGCGAAACTTTTTGCCAGTTCCTCGGAATCCATGCCACTTTTTCATTCAACATTTGTGAGGTGAACTTCTTATAATCTCCGTTTCCGGCTTCGTCTAAATTTACCAATTCCGGATGATAATGCATCATAACAGAAGTTTCCAATTCATCTGCATGGTCACCCGGTTCATCAAAGTACTCTTTAGCAGGAACAAAGGCAAACCATTCGCTGCTGGCTATCAGGAAGTCGGGATAGTCCAGTGACAAGTCACGTATCATACTTTTGAATGTATTGCCGCCATGTCCGTTGATAATGACCATTTTGCGGTATCCTTGGGCGTATAGAGAGGCAACTATGTCGCTTAAAATCGCTTTCTGCGTTTCATAGCGATAGTGGATGCAGAAATCCAGCCCGCGTTGTCCCGGATTCTGTGAACCGGCAGTGACGTAAGGCAGGACCATGCAACGAATACCGTAATGTGTTTTTGCCATTTTAGCAGCATCTAGTGCGATGTCGTGGCTCAGAATACAGTCTGTCAGATAAGGCAGGTGCAGATTATGCGGTTCGGTAGCCCCCCAAGGGAGGAGGACCAAATCATATTTCAATGGTTTTACCTTGCCGTAACAGGTTACGGCAAGGTCTAGTTCTTTATCCATTATTTATAAGACTTTTTAAAGATATGCAGGATTTCTTCGTCTGTAATCGGGCGTGGGTCGAGAGTGAACAGTCCTCCCATCGTATCTCTTGCATTTTGCAGAAATTTGGGGAAATCTTCGGATTGGATGCCAAACTCGCTCAGTTTGATAGAATGTACTTTACATTCTTTTTGCAGTGTAATCAATGCATCAATGAAATCGGACGGACGGTTGCTCTTTTTCTGGGTCATCATTTCAGCCATTTTCATGTAACGTTTTGTACAGTCATGCCGGAAAGTTTCGAAGTATGTCTCAGACAAGGCAATGAGTCCTGCTCCATGAGGAAGTTGTGGATAATAAGCACTCATGGCATGTTCTAATGAATGTTCAGAAGTACAACTGGAAGTGGCCTCCACCATGCCTGCCAAGGTGCTGGCCCAAGCAATTTTGGCACGCGCTTTCAAATTCTTTCCGTCGGCTACAGCTACTGGCAGATATTTGTAGATCAAACGAATGGCTTCTAAGGCATAAAGATCACTGATGGGTGTTGCACAATTGGCGATAAAACCTTCTGCGGCATGGAAGAATGCATCGAACCCTTGATAGGCGGTGAGGTGCGGGGGAATGGAAACCATCAGTTCCGGGTCTACAATAGATAAGGTAGGGAAGGTCAGCTGGCAACCGAAGCCTATCTTTTCTTGAGCCGTTTCGTGGGTAATCACTGTCCATGGATCCATTTCCGTTCCGGTTCCGGCGGTGGTAGGGATGGCGATAATGGGAAGTGCTTTGGTTACGGGGCGTCCTTTGCCACTACCCCCTGATACATAATCCCAGTAGTCACCGTCGTTGCAGGCCATAACAGCTATACTTTTGGCGGAGTCGATGGAACTTCCGCCTCCCAGGCCTACTACAAAGTCACATTTTTCTTCCCGGCAGATGGCGGCTGCTTCCATGACGTGTTCTTTGATGGGGTTGGGAAGGATTTTATCGTAAACCAGTGTTTCTACATTATTCAGTCTTAATTGGGCGAGTACTCTTTCCAGATACCCATATTTCCGCATGGAAGTTCCGGATGAGATGACGACTAGTGCCTTTTTCCCCGGTAATTTTTCACTGGATAATTTCTTGATTTCTCCGCAACCAAATACTAATTTGGTAGGGATGTACAAACTAAATACAGGATTTGCTTTCATGTTCTTTCGTATTTAAAGTTTCACTGGTAACAAATGTAGGAAAATAATAGTTTGCTTGTTTAAGTAATTTGTTAAATTTTACATACTGCCGGATTGTATTCGTTTTCTTTAATTCAGTTTGAGATAGATATGTTTTTCCGAGTATAATCGAAAAAAACTATCTTTGTGGGAAAAGATTCGAGCATGGACGATAAATGGAAAGCTTTAGAAAAGTATAACCTTTGGGGCGGAAATACGTATCAATTGGGACTGGAACGGAAAGCTTATACCGACAAGATTGGCAATTTTGTGGGGACGTTATGTGGAATTTCATATATTGCCCTATAGTTATGCTGAATATTTACAGTTGATGCAGCAACTTGCCGGCCGGGCTTCTTATTTGACCTATTTACAGAAAGGCGGTTTGTCCGAATTGTACAACTTGCCCACTGTCGAGTCAGAAAAACAATACGTCGCTTCTGTGAAAGATATGATTTTGTTGCGTGATATAAGCCCGTTCGTGATATAAGGTTATTGGATGATATTTTTATTTATTGGTGAATAATGCGGTCCAATCTGTTTTTCCGTTCTATGTGAATAAATAGTTCGGAAAAGAAATGTACCTTTACATTCAATTGAGAAAAGAATGCTACTATGATTAATACATTAACTTCCTTACGGCTCTTTTTTGCGCTGATGGTTTTCGGGGCACATTGCTATGTCGTTGATTCCACCTTTTCAACTCATTTCTATAAAGAGGGTTTTGTAGGCGTGAGTTTCTTCTTTATATTGAGTGGTTTTATTATCGCTTATAATTATCAGCAGAAGCTGGTGGAGCGGAAAGTGTCGAAACGCCAGTTTTGGGTGGCACGAATCGCCCGTATCTATCCATTGCATATAGCGACCTTATTGGGAGTAGCCGTGATAGGTAATCTATTGAACCCGATGGGTTGGGGGGAAGGATTGAAACATTTTATTCCTGCGCTGTTCCTTTTGCACCCTTTTGTTCCCCGGATGGATTACTTTTTTTATTTCGACAGTCCTTCCTGGAGTTTGGGATGTGAACAGTTGTTTTATTTCTTGTTTCCGTTTTTAGCGTTGTTTTTTGCTAAAAAATCGGGAACAGTCGCAAAGAAAAGCAAAGTTTAGCTTAAAAATAAGCATATCAGCATCTTAGTAGCAAAGCGGAAAGAAACAGCCCCCGGCAAAAAAAGCCCCAAAAAGTAGGGTTAAGCCATAGTTCAGGTACTAAGTCATTACCTAATCCATGACACCCTACTGTAATGGTAATAAGTTCTGTTTCACTATTTTGCGTAATTCTTCATAACTCGTGGTAACGGGAAAGTAATTACCTTTACAAACGAATATTTAGAGTTATGAAAACAAAAAGAAGCACCTTTAAAGTCCTGTTCTACGTGAAGAGAACAGCAGTCAGAGTAAGTGACGGAAAAGCCCCTGTAATGGCACGTATCACCATTGACGGCGATATTGCCACGTTCAGCGCAAAGCTGTTCGTCACCCCTTCCTTGTGGAACGCCGAAGCCGGAAAAGTAAGCGGCAAGTCCGTCGAAGCCTTGGAGATCAACCCGCAGTTGGAAGAGATCAAAGCCCGCATCAACAACCACTACTACCAGATACTCCGGGTGGACGATTTTGTCACTTCCGAGAAGGTGCGCAACGCCTTTTTAGGCATCGGCGTGATGGAGAACTGCATCCTTAAAGACTTCCAGACCATGAACAAGGAATTTGGCGAAATGGTGGAAAAGAAACTCCGTGCGAAGTCCACCTATAACAAATACCTGACCGTTTACAAGCATCTCGAAGCCTTCATGTGGGAGAAGAGGAAGCGTACCGATATGGCTTACAAGGAACTGACGAAAGACTTCATAGACGATTTCGACAGCTACCTGCGTAATGAAAAGGGATTGAGCGCAAACACTCTCTGGATTTACACCATGCCCATACTCAGCCTGACCGACAAGGCTTGGCGCAGGGGAATTATCCGTACCGATCCGTTCAGCGAGTACAGCCTTGAAATGCAGGAAACCGACCGGGGCTACCTCACGGAAGAAGAACTGAAACTGATAGCCAATACCGTGTTTGTGGATAAACAGACCAACCTCGTCCGTGATATGTTCCTTTTCGGCTGCTTCACCGGATTGAGCTACATAGATATAAAGACTCTCACCTATAACAAGATCCAGCGTATGGATTTCGACGGAGAAGAATGGATTATCACCCGCAGGACAAAGACCAAAGTATCGAGCAACGTCCCCCTGATGGAGATAGCCAAAGAACTGATCGAACGCTACAAGGGGCTTGCAGAAGATGATTTCGTGTTTCCCATGCCGGGCAACGGCACATGCAACAACTACCTTAAAAAGATAGCCGCCATTTGCAAAATCAACAAGGAAATCACCTTCCATCTTGCCCGGCATACCTTTGCGACGACCGTCTATCTCTGCAACGGCGGTACGATTGAGGCACTTTCAAAGATACTCGGTCACAAGCATATCAGCACCACCCAAATATATGCCGAAGTGACTAACAAGATGGTAAGCTCCGATTTCCGTTCGATCTCCGGCAACCTTGCAGCCATGCAGAAGAAAGTCCTTGACAGGAAACAGAAAAAGGTCAGCAAGCAGCAGGCGGTCGCCATGCGTGAAACCGCCTGATTCCTTCGGGGAAGTGCAAAACACAGCAAAGGCAGGAGTTCCGTTTGGAAATTCCTGCCTTTGCTACATTTACCCATGCACCGCACCCAAAAGTTAAGTAGAACTTTTCCTTCGTTTGCTCTTTTGCTTCATCTGCACATAGTTCTCTTCCAGCATACGCAACAAGTCCGATTGTCGGTACAGTGTTTTGCCCGGCAACGAAATGAACGGGATAATCCGTTGCGCCCGGTAGTCTTGCAAGGTACGGGTAGTGATATGCAATATCCGGCATACCTCTTCCCCCGTCAGGTACACCTCACCGTTCATCACCGGGTGAAAGTTCGCCGTTACGTTATCCACGTACTTCGTGCCCCGTTCCAGAGCCTCGAAGTACACCTTTACCTCTTCCATGTCCTTTGTAATCACTTCCATATCATTCATCCTCTATCAGTTCCTTGCTCATTTCCGTTAAGAACGCTTCCACATCTTCCAGCCTGTAATACAACTTATGGTTTATCTGGCTGTATGCCAGCCTTCCGCTATCACGGTACGTCTGCAATGTCCGTTTGCTCACGTTGAGTTTCTCGCACACATCCGCATTATCCAGCCAGTTCATCTTTTCCGGCGGGCGGTATCGTGAACACAACTGTTGCAAATGCTCACTGAACTTGTTGAACCTTTCTTTCATTTCTTCAAAGGTTTTCTTCTCGATAGTCACTATTTCCATATCCGATAATTTACTGTTTCCCGCAAATATACAGACTGTTACAGGTATGCCCGTGCGTTTATGTACCGCTTGTCCGTGTTTTGCTCCACACTTGTAGCTTTGTCGTTCCCGATACGGTGCAAAACGAAGCAGAGAGCAACATATTTTCTTGCAGCCAGCATATTTTTTCCGTTTTTAATTGGTCGGTTCTCCGGGAATCCATTCCTTTGTAACCGAACAACACGTGTAACGATGGAACGCCCTATATTTGTAGCACAATACACCTTTCTTGCCATCCCCGAAACTTTCGAGGAAGAAAACCGCATTTTATGTAAGGTCGCCCTTCGGTGCGAGTACGTGATCCGTTTCGAGGACGACGGCAAATTCTATTTCCTTCTCGAAACCCGTTCCGATTACGAACGGCAGTTTGCGTCTTACGGATGGTATATCGTCAATCAGACCTGTTTCAACGAGAGGCTGACTATCGGCATGGGCTTGTACGAAAGCGGGCATTTGGCAGGCTTCATGTACTATTTGAAGTCCGGCAGCGAGGACGAAGCCCGTTTCTGGAACAACGTTCTCGTCTTTACCTTCCTGAACGACTTCCGAAAAGCCTTTTACCCGTTGGATAACCGTTTTCAGGGCTTTTTCCGTCTGGACGGCAGCCTATGCCTTTACCTGTATGATTATTGCCCTGTCCGGCGCAACGACAAGATCACCTTTGAGGGCAAGAAGGTTTCCAACCTTATTTTCAAGTTCAAGTCCGGACACGAAACCGACCTCACCGTCAAGCTCTTTTCCATCGCTATCAGCCGAATCCGTGCCATTCAGGAGAACAAGCACCGTGCCGTACTCGTTCCTATTCCCGCATCCACCCGTGAGAAGAACCGCATCCGTTACGAAGAGTTTTGCCGGAAACTATCGGCGGACATCGGAATAGCCGACGGCTACGGGGCTATCACCCTTGCCGCCGACCGTCCCCAACTCAAAGGCACGCACGGGCAGGACAAGACCGCAAACCTGCAATTTCATCCTGAATATATCAAGGACAAATGCATCCTGTTAATTGATGATCTACTGACAACTGGCGAAGGATTCATACAGACACGCCGCAGATTGATCGAACACGGAGCGAAATTCGTAATCGGTCTGTTCCTCGCCAAGACCATCGCTTTTGAGGACGAACAGGAATAATGACGGGTAAATATGGGAAACAATGCCAGCCCCATGATATGTGGGCTATTTTTTGGCGTTCCCGTAAACGGTCGGGCTTTTCGTTACAAGTTCTCGCTTATGCTGTGGGCTTTCCCTTGCAATCCCTAACGTGTAAATGCGCCTGTCCGGTTTAAGGTCAGCTATCTCCTTTTCAGGATGTTTTCATCTTCTTCCGGCACACGGATAGAATCAGACAGGCAAGGAAAACTGTCACGCCACCAGCAAATCCGTATATCAATGCATGAAAGATAAACGCTTCGGATGAAACAACATGGATAAAGGCTGTCTTGACAGGTTCGTCAAAAGGGGCTGCATCTCCATAGGATACAAATGTGTCCCATAAGGAGAATAGTACCCCAGCCAATGCACCTATGGCAGGCAATATCAATTTCTTCTTATTCTGCATGAAGCCGGAAGTATTTTCTTTCAGTATGCCTTACATAATTCCCCTCTTCGTCCAGATACACATCCAATCTCCAAAAATCAATATCTTCCTTCATCAATAAGATATTATGATTTTTAGAGAAGAAGGCTATTTCACCATCTTCTTTCCAGTTCCAAGTATAGGGGTGCCTATATTTAGCCGAGTGATTTTTAATATACAACTTATCAATAGTTCCGCTAATAGTAGATACTTTCCCCAAGTATTTTCTTTCTTGCGGAGTATGGAAAATGATAGTTGGTCGTAGTTCTTGATACACCCAGACCGACAATGCGATGAATACCGCAACGGATGTTTTCTTGTATCTTTTTTATGATAGCAAACATATATTCATCCTTAAAACCACAAACGCAGCGACTACTGTATTAAGTTTAAAGATAGCGATATATTTTCAATACTGGCATTTTTATATAACATATTTCTTAGGTCTGTTTTATTATAAAGGTGGAAAATTCATTGTGAATAGAATTAATTTGAATAGAAAATATGTATGCCACATTCTATACGTTCAGAAAAATAGCTATCTTTGTGGCACAGATTGTGTGATTTGATAATAAACTCTCCTTAAGTGAATCTCCACTATCTGAAGGATACTGAAATTTGTTTTGAAAAGACATTCTGATAGATCTGGAGAATTTCAAGCAGATGAATAAGGTCAGCAAAGAGGTTGAGTCACTACGAACATTACTTAGATTGATGAAGAAATGAAAAATGTTATTTACGATAATAAGCTTTCTGCATACAATTTATCTACAAAACAGAAAGAGCGTAATGTTTTTTTTGAAGTACTAATCATAGCATAACTGCAAATTATGGCAAGAATACCACAAGAAACCATATCCTTGCTTTGCGGTCTCTCTTGCGAGAGTGTGGCAGAACGGTTTGGTATTGAAGTACTAAGGCATAAGGCATTATGCTTTATGCACGAAGACCATCACCCAAGTTTGTCGTTCTTTGGTAAGAACAGGGAGAGGTGGAACTGCTTTGTCTGCAACAAGGGAGGCAGTGCTATTGATTTTGTGACTGAATACACGGAACTTAACTTTGTGGAAGCGTGCCAGTGGTTGTGTCAAACGTTCGGAATTTCTTTTGAAAATTATTCTCCTGCTAAGAGTCGTATAAAAGCAATCCGTAACAAAAAAAGACTAAAGTTAGAAGATGTAGAGAAACCGTTTTCTAAGGATGTAGCCCAATGGATTTTGGACAATAATTCACTCACTGAAAAAGGAAAGCAGTTCCTGTTTGGGAAACGGTTTCTTAACACAGAGATAGTAAAACAATTAAACATTGTATCAATCGACGATTCTAAGTTATTGGTAGAAAAAATGGTCAAGGCTTTCGATTCAGAAACCTTGCAGGATAGTGGTTTCATAACTATCACTAACGGAAAGTTATACTTCCGCTTGTTCACTCCCTGTTTAATATTCCCTTACTATGACAAAAGAAACAACTTGGTAGGTATGCAGTCAAGATACTTGGGAACCAATGTGGAAGCTCCGCGTTTTCAGTTTATATCTTCACAGAAGACTAGGTTGTTCAATCTGCCTGTTTTGAATACGATGAAGTTTGGTGAGGATTTGTATATAAGCGAGGGAATTACTGATTGCTTGGCACTGCTTTCGGCTGGAAAGAAAGCTGTGGCTATACCGAGCGCAACGATACTGCCACAGTTTGATTTGATCAAGTTGAAGACTTACAAACTGCATATGTATCCTGATCAGGACAATGCTGGGAGGCTAGCATTTGTTAATCTTAGAAGATTTTTTATCAATCACTATGCGATTCTCAAAGCGGAACAACTTCCTGAAGGAATAAAGGATTATAGTGATTATTATATAGCGAAGCATGGAAGACAAAGAAGTTGAAATAGTTAATGCACAAGGGGCTGTGTTATACACAAAGGAGGAATTGTTTGAAGATATACAGACAACTGTGGAAGAATACGTAGAAGATACTCCCGAAGATGAGAAAGATCGTCGTGACTTTAGGCATAAGCTGAAAGTACTCCAGTCTATCTTTGGCTTACACCTCCCATCGTATGACTTAAAGAAAGATAACATGGATGACATAAAAGAAGCACTTGAAGTCTATGTGGATGGAAATGAGTTCCTATTTGGTTATACGTTTTTTTTGTCATCAAATACAAACTTCGATTATTCGTGGAATTACCTGCGTAAGCAAATGGACAAATATGTTAATTTCTTCTCTGAGGCTTATAAGTTCATTAGTTATGTTATTGTAGACATAAATACCATGAAAATAGACCTCCATGGAAATAAAGATTTGCATATTGAGTTTAATGAATTATTTGATGTGAAATTTATTGATGACAAGCCATTTGTAAAGACTGTTGTTAATTGGGAGAATTTCTACCAAATCAACAAGGTCAAGTACGGATACTATATATCCGCCAAAATCGGTAATACCACTTTATTGACGTGTTATCGCAAATATAGTGACGAACTAAATCCGTTCCTCAATGGAGTTATGCAGGTATTAGCTGCGTGGAAAGAGCTAACGGAGAAAAAAGACAAGATTTAAACTATGGCGCTGGATATAACTCAATATCAATTGTATAAAAAAATTCTTGATAGTCGGAATATCTTCAATGCGATATTCTGTATGGAGTCATACATATTTGACAAAGGTTTATTGAACATAGAAGAGCCAGTTAAACTTCTTGATGAATTTGGTAAGGTGATTGACGTAATAGCCAAAAATGATTTGGAATTATATTATGCACTCACAGACAAACATAATGTTGAACTGATAGAAAAGGTCATAAATGTTTGCCAACAGAAACTTCAGTGGATTTTTTCTGCTAATGAAAATCTGTTTGATGCTAAAGTCTATTTCAAACTAAAGAATTATGATGACGAGATACTGAAATTCCGTCCACTGCATACGGCACGACTAACTGACCTTATATGTATTGTTAGCATTCTGAACTGTCTGATGTTTGAAGACAACTACAAAGAAGGCAAAAGAAATTTGTCGGACTTGTCTAAGCTTGTGCCGCACAATTTTTATGGCAACATACCCAGTACGAATGTGCAATACTTGTTCCATAAGTGGCAGACAAAGTACAAAGAATACACAGAAAATGTAATTGAACATTGTCGGGCATATCAGAGCAATCATAATTATCTAACAGAGGTGAGTTTGGATATTAAGAATTTCTTCCCGTCCATTTCACTAAAATTGCTTTATAACCCTCAAATCCGCAACTAAGCCCTTGAACGTCCTTATTGCGTTTACACGTCCTCTCATTACTGAATTTGCAGATAATT